>CAJMOW010000013.1 GCA_905215145.1 uncultured bacterium
CTGCTAAGAACTTTAGAGAATTTAGATTCCTAGAGGAATATGAATACTTGTTGAAGATGAAGAGAAGGATAGATCCGGACAAATTCACTGAATTTAAGAATATTAATTTTGATGCAAGAGAGACTGAACTTCTTGGTAGATTCTACGGGTTAAATCAAGGTATGCCAACTGATATTGCAGGTAAAATGGCAATGTTGAATACTTATGAATCAGCTATTACTAATAGGGAGCGTAAGTATCTAACTAGCAGTAATGGGTTTAATGTTGATGAACTAATTGTTAATGTATTGAAAGAGAAGCCATATTTAGAAGAAACTGCGGTCAGAAATATAGTTAAAGATGCGGTGTCTCAGAATATAGTAAATGGAGGTTTTAGTATTAGAAAGTTCTTAGATCCAGTCAATAATGGCTACAGACAGACTACAATTGATTACTATAATATTATTAAGGGAACTTGGAACATATTTGACATGATTACTAAAATTCCTCATTTCAAAGCACTATTTGATATTTATAATCTTACTGATACTTCTGACATAAATATAAGCACTAAATTTAATCTAGTAAACTCCTACAGAGAAGCTCTTATTAAAGAGAATCCAGTTTACGGTAGAGCTGTTAAAAAGGAGCAATTAGCCGCATTAGCATCTCATACTGATAACGTTCTAATTAATAATTGGCTTACACGTAGAAACGTAGTATTTAGATTGGAAGAAGGGCAGGAATACATAGGATCCGACATGACTATACACTCAGCTGGTCCTGGTGGAGAAGTATTTAATTTGTCTACTAATGAGGGAATTGCTAACTTTAAAATGTGGATGGAAAGAGAGGTAATTCCTGCATTAAAGAACGGAGTTGTAGGTAATAAAAGAGTAAGATCCTTACTTATTAATAGCTTCATACAGGGATTAAGTAGAAACAGAAGAGTAGATCCATTTACTAGATCTAATGTAACTTATATGAAGTTGCCAATTAATATGTTAAGTACTGAAACAGATCCAGTATTTAGTAGATACCAAAGAGACTTTGCTGCTCTTAAGAAGATAGAACTTCAAGGAGTATCTTTAACAGATTGGTTCTTTTTGTATAATCTAGTAGTTAATAAGAATCAGTACGGTGTTGACAGATTAACTTCCCTATTTAATACAATAGATGGAGTTGATGTTAGTGATATGTTAACTGACTTTCATAATTATGTAGGTAACGCTGACTACTGGCTTGATGTTAACATGGACTCATTCTCATTGGAGGATGCCCTTATTAGGATGGCACCTATAGTAAGTGAGAGTTCTAAAGGTAGAGCTAGGGATAAATACATTAGAATTAAAGACGATGATACAGGTAGATTATTTCTATATATGAGAAGCGGAGATGACTACTATATGGTAGATGAAGTACCAAATATGGAAGATGAGGATTCATTAAGGTTACGTGACAATTACTTCGTAATAAATACTCCTAACCAGAGTAACAGAATGAAGGAATTAGTAATTAACTCTTCCGAATCACTTAATACCTTAGTAGGTAAGATCAAAAGTCTAATGAGACGTAATACTATACAAATGAGAATCAAGTGTTAATATGAGTTGTTCAGTTGAAATTATAATAAATTCTAACAAAGGGGCTTCCAGCGTAATCAAGCTGGAGGTTCCCGATGCTAGTGAAATGTCTTTAGAGGATGCAGTAGGTGCTCTAATGGGTAATAAAGAAGCATATGATGAGTTTATTGCTGCCGTTAACTCTGGAGGATTTCCTCTAGCTAACTTTAATATTAATAGTAATAGACAAGGATTTACATTACCTTCTGGTAATTACAATCTAAATACTATTAGAAATGAGTTTGACACACCTAATATAAGATATCTTGTAGATGCTTTACAGAAAGAAGGAGTTGATTTAAACGCCTATAACATCTTACTTACTGATGCTAAATTCAGTGTAAATTGGAATAGTAATTACGGAATATTTAATTATCAAGGTAATTCATTAGCAGTGATTAAACCTACTCCAGATCATATAGAGACACATTTAAAACAATTATATGTATCATCTTTAATGGATAAAGCTCCCAAAGAAGTTGTAGATGGATTATACTCTAATATAGCTACAGCAGCTAAAATACTAGCCACTGACCCCACTACATCTAGAAGAGCTATGATTACGTTAAGTAAAATAGGCTATTCAGATGGTAAATTTGTCGCCAGTAAGTCTAATGTTGTCTCTGCATTTACTCATTATTTCTATTCTAGTGCTTCATTAAGTGACGCTTTATACAAGACAGGATTAATTGGAACCTTTAATAAAATATTTAATGACTTAATAGGTGCTCCAGAGCAAGAGTCCATCAGTTATGATAACCCATCTGCTCAGGCCTTAATAGATAGAGCTAAAATATCTGGAAAGTATCTCAAAATATCTAGACAAGATATAGAGTCCTTTATGGAGAATCACGGTTATGGTGAGGCAACTGAAGATAATATAGTGTCTGCTATTCAAGACATTAATAACAATATACATAATGGTAAGTTTATAGACATAGCATATATTAGTGATAGTGGGTTGTTATTAAGAAACACTGTCAAGAAACCTGTATTTGATAAATCTATTGTTAATACAGAATACACTGGAGATATCGTAGATTATATAGAGAACTATAATGGGTATAATATAATCAGATATAATAATAAGTACTATATTAGTGATAAATTAATAACTACTGCTGATAATATACATACCTCTGGTGTAGACAATTTAAAACATGCTAAAAACCTGATTACACTACAGCTAAATAGACCTATTAACTTTGAATCAGTAGCAACTAGTATTAAGAAGAAATCTGGAGACAAAGTTAACATATCTTCTAGTTCTAAGTTGGAAATAGGAGATAGATTTAGTGTATTAGATATTACATTAGATGATAAAATAAATCTATATAATGACAAGAAGCTTATTAAGTCTATAACATTTAATAACTTCGTGTCTGAAATGATGAAGAAGCCACAATACAATAAAATATTAACATCACTGAATGAACAAGGAATTAACATTCAATCTATATTAGATACTCCGGAGAAAGTAGCGACGTTCTTCTTACTTAAGAACCAACTTAGAGATCCAGAAACCCATAATGCTTTATATAATAATAAGGTTCCTAGTATGCTTACCCCGGACAAATTAAATTATGAAACTGAGCTTATTACTAAGGCGTTAAATATAATCGAAAATGCTAGTGAATCAGTGTATGAAGTAGTTGCAGCAGCTGGGGATAAATATAACTTACAGAAGCTTCAAATGAGCACCAACGTTCCAGTTCATAAGAAGGTGCCAAGGTCATTTAAAAGTGAAATGGTAGAAATAGCTAATCATCTTGGAAAGAATTATGGTATTAAAATTAATGTAGTTACAGCCAGAGAATTAGCAGATTCTTTTAAGGGTGTAATACCCAATGTAGGTAGAACTAATGCATTTATTTATAATGGAGAAATATATTTAAATGTAGACAGAGCAACAACTGCTGATTCATTACATGAATTTGCACATCTTATTATGGGTTCCATTAAGAGGACTAATTCAGATTTATATTATGGATTAGTAAACCAAGTAGAGCAACTTTCTGATTATGATGATAAAGTACAAGCATTTAGGAATATAGGAGACAGTAGAGCAGTTACAGACTTAAATGAAGAAATATTTGTTACAGAGTTTGGTAATTACTTTAGTAAGATTGCAGACACGTGGTTTGAAGGTAAGGAAACTGACTTGGATGCCCTGGGAGAACTATTTAAAGCCAAAACTCAAAACACATTCCAAACTTCGGAAGACATTAAAGATGAGAAATTAGGTAAATTACTTAACATGAGCATAGATGATATAATGTCAGAATTTGGTAGTGCTTTAGTTAATAAGGACTTTAGAGAAGGTTTTGATATGGATATGGCATCTGAATCTCGTGTAATTACTAATCTAATAGAAAGAATGATTAAAAGTGGTAATTTAAAGGAGGATTGTTAATGGCTTGTACATACAGTTTAAATATAAATGGTCAAATACAGCAATTTAACGATTATGCTGAATTGTTTGACTTCTTAATAGGACATAAGAACCAAATTGAAATGGGACTTATATCAGATATTGTGTTTAGCCAAGACACTAAGCAGTCCGAAATGGTAGCTAAGTTAAGATCTATTAAAGCTACTGCTAAACTCAACAGCAACGGAGTAGACCCTGTATCTGGTGATATTATGTACAAAGCAGAAGGTTCTAACATGTCAGTTACAGATTTCTTAGAAACTGCTACTATTACCAAAGATTCTAAAGAAACTTTCTTAGGACAGCCGTTCAGTATTAAGAATTGGAGAAATAATACTATAAATGAATTGGTATCCAAGGGTATGACTCATGCTGAAGCTGAAGAGCAGGTTAATAATACTATGGAAATGTGGGAGAGAATAGCAGATACTGGGGCTGAATTACATGCTGTTTTAGGTGATTACTTTGCTGGTCATATGTCATTAGAAGAGCTTATAGATAAGTATGCTGGAGTATTTAGTGAACAAGCTGTCAGGAGTATATACAAGAATATGGCATCTTTTAAAGATGAAATCTATAAGGCACATGGACAGGACGCTAAACTACTGCCTCAATTTACTATAGATTCTAAAACATTGGATGGAGTTAATATAATAGGTTCTATAGACTTAGTAGTGATAGGTGAGGATGGTCAGCCGCATTTATATGTCTTCAAAAGTTCTGCAAAGTTGTCTGATAGGTGGGATGCTGCTAAGCAAACTAAGTATGATTACCAGTTAGCTTTCTATAGACAAATGTTAGCTTCCAAAGGTATTCCTGCTGCTAATATGGAACTGAATATAGTACCTATGCATCTGGAAGGGCTAGAGGATGGGGAATTAACTGGAGTTAGCTTCGAAGGAGTGCAAGACAGAACTAAAGATTCTGGAGGCACCATTAATAGACTAGCTTGGGGAGTAGGTGAATTTTATAATAATGTGAGTTATGCAATTCCAGTAAGACTTACCGATGAAACTATAGGGGAATCTATTAGAGATAATGTACTAGATACTCTTAGTAAGTTTATACCTAATCCTAAGATTAAATCAATTAGAGAGCAAATTGATGTAGATGCTTTTATTGCAAATCATGTTTATGATTCTCCGAATCCCTCTGAGGGCAGATGGTATTTTAACGATTTCTACAGTAAAGGAAAGCCTATCTATATCAAAGAAGATTCACCTAAAGAGAAGAATGCGGAACTTAGAGTAGAAGTAGAGAAATACCTAAATAAGATGGTTAAGAATCATAGACTTAAGACTAACAAATTTATCTATGATCTTAAAAGAGCCATTGATGGTAAAATTCCGTTGGAGGATGTGAGTCCTACTACTGGATATACTACTAATGCCTTTGTAGTAACTACATTCCAGAAATATGTTAACGATCCAGGATGGGAATTAGTAAATATAGAAGCACTAAAACAATTAGGAATTGTAGCTATTAGTAATACTATTACCAAACAAATTGATTTTATTGCATTAAGCCATCATGATTTACATACTGAACTTAAGCTATCTTTAGGAACTACAATGTTAGGAGAACATGAAAAGGACGCACATGCTCTTAATAACAAAATGATATTATTGGCAACTAATGGCAATATTGAGTTAATGAAGATAATGGCTGCCATTAATGAGATTCCTAATGCATTAACTGATGTATTTAAAATAGGAGACATTAAGGTAATTAATACAGAAGACTCTAAAGCTACCACTGCTACTTCAAGACAGATAAAGGAAACATTTAATCTGTTAGCCAAAGCAGCTAAAGTTAATAATAATATTAACAAATTGTCCTTTATGGATGAATTGGATGTTATTAAGAATGAGTTCCTAGCTTTGATGAACAGACCTAATGGTAAACTTACTAATAGTTTGTCTAGAGATATAGAGGCTTTATCTAAGGAAGTATTCAACATTAATACCGTAAATAAGAATGAGATAGCCAATAGACTAATAGCCCTAGCTAGAAGGATGGAGAATGGAGAACGTCTTGGTAAGATAGTTGGAGGTTCTCTAGAATCTATAGCTAATGAATCTTCTAACACTGGAATAGAAAGACTATACAAGTCAATATTACAGGCTATAGCTTATTATAAAGGATTAGACTTCCTTCAACCTAAAGAGATTTCTAGATATACACAGAAAGGAACTCCTTTATCTGGAGGTATGATAACTAATCCGGATTTATTTCCAGAGGATAACTTACGCCAAATTACTCTTGCTGTGAGAGGTGCATTTGATAACGTTACTAGAGAAATGACTCCTTATCATGAGAAATTCCTTACCGGATATGTAAAACCCTTATGGAAAGATAAAGGTTACAGTAATGCCAGAAACATTGTTATAGGAGATCAGGTTAAGCTGTATAATAATTTCTTTAGAAGGAATTCTGACGGAAGTCTTAATAATAAGATGTTATTTGTAGATCCTTATGATAGCAGTACTCCACTTACTTCAGAGGAAAGACGATTCTTAAAGCAAGCACTGTGGCTTATAAACCAAGAAAGATTCCCTAATATCAGAAGCTTGTCTGAAGATAGCGAGACGGTAAAGCAACTTAAGAAGACCGAGAAGTGGTTCTGGGTTCCTCTTATGGAAGCCAATAATCAGATTCTACAAATGGGAATTAGTAAGTGGATTAACCAAGAAGTAAAGGACGTAACTGGAAGATTTAAGGATTATTGGAATAGATCCCAAAACGATGCTTATAGTGATAGGGAGTATAGTGACAAACAGAAAGTAATTACTAGGTACGAAATGTACAATAGATTTAATTTATCAGAAGCCAGTGAGGAAGCTAGAGACGCCTTATTAGCTGAATATAAACCAGATTTCTGGGAACGTAACATAGAGACCCTAGTAACTACTTATAAGTTTGCATCAGCTAGAAAGGAACAATTGGATATTATATTACCTGCAATTAAGGGAATAAAGATGTCATTATTAGGATATGCTAAGTCTACGGATACAGATTTATCAGTCCTTAATGAGACTTTGGACAACTATTTAAAGGTAGCAGTATTTAACCAATCTATTATTAGTGAAGAAGGCAGTCAAGCTTTTAAATATCTTAACCCTATTAAAAGACTAGCATCTTTTGGACTACTTGCATTTAACGTTACTGGGGGTGTTCGTGATATGATTAATGGTATGTGGAAGCAATCATCTCTAGCCTTTAGTAAAATGTACTATACTGATGAGAAGTTCACTAGAAAGGATTTGGCCCAAGCTATGGCATTAGTAACCAAAGAAGGGCCAGATATGCTTAGTAGGACTACTAAGATTGAGGCTATTAATAATATGATTAGACTAGCTAATATAGATATGCAAGTTCTAAATAAACGGCTTATTAGTAACAAATCTGGATTAGCTAATATGTCTAGACATGCTTATCAGTTAACTACTGCCCCGGATTATTTCCATCGTATGACCATATTTGTAGCTCAATGCTTACATGATGGTACATGGGATGCATTAGAAATGACTGATGAGGGCATTAAATATAATTGGAAGAAAGATAAGCGTCTAGCAGTATATGCTTCTGGTAATAAGAGTAATCCTGAATACAATAAGCAAAGAGGACTTTATTTATCTATAATGGAAGCCTATAATAGAGACAATGGATTAAATCTAAAAGAAGGAGATGATTTACCATTTGCCTATACTAAAGATGAAGTATTGGCTGCTAAAACCTTGTCAGATCTTATTTATGGACACTATGACCAGGAAAGTAGAGCTTTGGCTGAGAAGACATTTATGGGAGCATTATTCGGACAGTTTAAAACCTATTTATCTGCAACTAGAAATGCCTATTTACTTAAACCCAAGAATTATAATTTAGCTGGAAGAGTTCAAGCTAAGAATGACAATGGTGATTTATTATGGTATAAAGATGAGGTGGACGAGAACGGTAATTCTATAGTAATAGTCACTACTGAGAACACTGGAGTTCCTGCTACTATTAATGAGGACAGATATCTAGAAGGTATTTATTATACTATTAAAGACTGCTTTAGGGCTTTACATGAAGGTGGATTCTCAGAATTTAGAGATAGTATCTGGAATGAAGAGACCGGTGTAAAGAAAGCAAATTTAAAGAGATTAGCTCATGATATGTTCTTATGGATGATACTTGGAACTATAGGTAAATACCTTATTGAACTATGGGGAGAGACTAGAGAGGAAGATAGAGATCCTTTAAATCCTAACATGTCTCAAGCCATGAGAGATACTGTATTTAGCCTATTTGAAAGAGGTTACAACAGTTCATACGGAGATATAGCTCCCTGGAGTGTGTTGCTAGGACTTATTAAAAATTCAGAACCTGTATCTATAGGATACTTAAGTACATTCTTTAATAATACTTATGAGTTTGCATTTGGTGATAAATCTCTATCATCTTATCTCACAGGAACTACTGGGCTTGGTAGAACATTTAAAGGAATGACTACAGAACTTAATAATATGTCCAAACTTGCAGCAGATGTAATAGAGGAAGATACAGCACAGTAATAAAAAAAATGGCCTATACAAGTAGAGTTTAACTCCACCTGCATAGGCCATTATTATTAAATATAGTCACCAAGGCATGCTTTGACTTTATCAATCAATGCATCGATGGTACCATTATTCTTTATTACATAACTAAAATGCTCGTAATCATCTAGAGCATGTTCAGAAATATGCTGGTCATCTAAACCAGTATCTCTTTCTACTTTAATTACTATTCCTCCATGAGAGATTATAGCATCAGCTTCGTTAGGAAACCTTACGTCAGTAATAATCCACTTAGAATCAGGGTTAGACTCATAGATTTGCATTAGATGCAAAACCCATAAATCTGGATGAATGTTTCTACCAATTTCAGTTCCTAGCTTTTGTAAGAACTCTCTATTGGTCATTCCAAGGTTTAAGGTAGTAGGAGATTCCTTAAAGTCTTCAGTTTCAAAGCAACACATGTCAACACCTAATATAAGAGAACTACATGCTTTTAATGCATCGGCAAAGGCATGCTTCTCCCATTCAGAGAATTTAATTAGATCGTCTCCATAGTCACTAAACATATTGTTAAAATGTGCAGCGGAGGGCTCTAAACCTTTAAAGATCTGGTTATACTTTAAGTAATTTAAGTATCTAATAATATTACAAATGGTGTCTTTACCACATTGTTTACGTCCAGCTATTCCGATTATCATTCTTCGAAGAGGGTTATACAATCATCACTATATTCACAATCTCTTACGTCTAAATCTCCGTAATCTACTGTGTCCATAGCTTTCTCCCAAGCTTCATCTTTGCTGTCAGCTTCTACTTCCATGTCAAAATATAAACGACATCTAAGCTCCCTATCAATACTTACGTTATACCTCGGCATCGCACATAGTAACAGTTACTAGCTCTCCACTATCTATAGCTTTACGAATATATCTCATTAAAGTAATGGGTTTGGAATATTCTGCCACAAATGTAGCAGTCCCTACATCCTCTTTATCATTCATATCCACCGGGAACATAATTCTCTGGTTCTCAGTTTCTATCTGATAATAAAGCACTCCAGCTATAGCATGTGTGAATCTGGCCGGATAAGGTAAAGTTACAATTTCTTTTAATGTCATTAATTACATAAATTAGCTTTAACTAAGTCTGCAATCTTCTTCCCATCAGCAGCTGGATATTTAGCTTTCAATTCTTTGACAGCTATCCCCATCTGATTCTTAGGGATTTGTACTGGATGAATATCATGTTCTTCATTATCGTCATACCATCCTTTATCTAATGCAAGTTTAAGTAATGCAGCATTCAATTCTTCTTTAGTAGGTTCTTTAGGAAGCAACTCCTCTAGTATCTCAGCCTCATCAGCCTCGACTGCCGATAAGTCCATACGCCCTGCTGTTTGATAGGTTTCTGCATTAGCCCATCTTTCATCCCTCATCTTCTTAATAATAGAGATTTCCGCAGCTTCATCCAAAGGTTTAGCATTCTTAGCTGCTGCATAATTAGTAAATGCAGTCTTAATAGCTCTATACACATTAGTACGTGTAGTGTCATGCTTCTTCATAGAATCAGCAATCATTACATTCAATTTATCATTCCACATATCATTCCTATTTAAAATATTAATTATATGTCTAACATCCTCATCAGTAATGCCTATAGCTGTATTAGTTTTTATAAAGTACTTCCTCTGATGAGATAGCATATCTCTATCATCGTCTACTATAGCGTAGACATAAGGTTCTGTTTGAGAATCAAGCCATTCCTGTATTTCACAACCTCTATGGCTTCCGAACGGAGTAATACTATGTATTTTGAATTTTAAACCAGCCTTGTCAAAGATTGATTGTAAGTTGGATTCAGTTCTCCAGGAAGAACTTACAACTACCTTACAACCAGTCTCTTCAACTATTCTGTTTACAAGTTCAACACATTTTGGATCAAAGTCTCCTTGAGGATATGCATGGTTTTTATTCCATTCCTCCCGATACCATGAAACACTATTAAGTACTCCATCTACGTCCAAAAACAAATACTTATTAATTCCTTTCATAAAATGTTACTTCTCAATAAGTTCAACTTCTAGTTTATAAGTTCTAATTAGAACTCATATTGTGTCTACGGAGAATGTTCTCAGCTGTACCAGATTTCCATTTAGACTTACCTCTTAAGAATGCTATATCCACATCAGAGAAGGTTGTCATTGCTGAGTCTCTATCAGTATCACATTCGTAGCCTCCGACATAATGTACTTGAGGACAATCCTCTAGTGTTACCAGATCGGATTCATCTTCTACACCTTCATTGAAGCGTTCTCTAACGTCTATATAATAGTTGCCATCGTCAGCCTTAGTTCCAACTCTAAATCTAGGCTCAGAGAACATGTGATGAATGGTAAGTGTACAAGGAACACAGTCCCACTCATCCATATTCTCTTCAATATACTTTGCTATATATTCAGCTGCCATTTGATCGCAGCCCTTACAATCACCAACTATGAATTCACAATCTTCCCAAGTGGTTTGTCCATTATCTATAGCATCTTCTATAGCTGGTGCATAGTTAGCATCAAACTCTTCTTGAGTTAAGTCTCGGTGTCCACTAATAAAGTATATCATTCCGCAAATAAATTGTCTAAGTCTTCTATTTCTTCATAATCTACATAAGTATGAAAGATGCCTTCAATAAGATGTTTGTGATTAAATGCCCACTGATAGTTGTCAAGGTCAGACATTTTAACCCACATGATAGCTTTTACTTCATTCTCCTCTCCACCTAGCTGTCCCTTAATAGCATTAGTAGAAATACCAATATGACTCTCGTCTACTACAGCCATGAATCTCATGGTAACATTCTGTCTATTGGAATCTTTCGGGTCATCATTAATACTACACATGTAAAGAGCACTAGGTTCAACCTTAGCTCCAGTTTCCTCATAAATTTCCCTAGAGCAGGCCTCTGCTAATGTTTCATCGAAGTCCAAATAACCACAAGGACAGTTCCAATATCCTTGAAAGTCCGGTGCTCCCTCGCCTCTTTGGTTAGCAAGAACACACCATTCATTGTTAATCTTGCAGAATACAAACCCTACAACAGCAATACTACGATGAACCCAAACTGTTTCTCCAGCATGTTCACCTGTTTCAATTTTAATCGGATAATTCTTCATCAATAAGTATCATTAAAGTTAATAAATTCTTTATCTGTAACACATTCTTCTGAGACATTAGAACTAATCAAATTGGATTTCATTAGTTTAAATATGCTATTTCTTGCGTTAGCTATGCCACCAACAGTTATAACCCCACTAGTTAAATTCAAAGACCCAGGATATATACACATATCACTACTGCCCTTTGGACCATAAGCTATAAAGTAGGGTTTATTGCTATTTACGACTTTAATTAATTCGCTTAAGATTCCATTAGTAAGTCTATGCAAAGGAGTACTAAAACTTACATCTGGAAGTATAAATATCACAATATCAGATGTATCCAAATATTCTGAGTGATAATCATCATGAAATTTGTTATACTTAATGCTGACGTTATAGTCTTTAAACACATCTGTGACTTTACTAAGAACTGTAAGCATATTGTATGGATAAGATATATAAATATTATACATATAGTTTATATTGCTTAATTATTTCATACACATCATCTCTAACAAAGGGTTTTATCCCAACCCCATCCTTAACTCTATTTCTAATGCAAGTAGAACACATTCTGATAGTTGGAACATATACTAGTGATACGTTATCTGGTAAGCCATACGGAGGTTCTTCTCCGTTAATTACCATAATAAACTTGTAATCTTTAAGTATTGTAGATCCGTTATGCCAGTTTGGTATTTCTCTATAGGTTTCAGGAGTAGTAATTATTACCAATTCCTTGTCTGTTATTCTGGATGATAGTTCCATCAATACATCATAGGTTGGAATGCCCTTATCATAGTCAGGATTCATCATTGACTTCTCTATGTCACTTACAAAGACATTAGGAAGGCTGTCGAATGCCATACAACACATAGCATACCTGTATGGGAATCTGGTACTACGCCCCTTCCATATATTCTGATATGCAGGAATTACTAATACTTGGTCAACTAGTCCAGAATTAATAACTCCTGCTACCACATTAACATGTCCAATATGAGGAGGATCGAATGATCCAAAGAATAAACCTACTCTATTCATATAACTTTCTAGATATATAAATTGGCGCTTTCTTACGTTTAAATTCAGAAGCTAGATGGCGGCCCCAAACCTTATTAACTACATCTTCTCCATGTCTAGCACATAGCTGTGACCAACAATCAGACTCTGCCATTTCATCATGTGGGTGCATGATTTGTCCAGCTGAATCATAGCTTTTTCTAAAGTTCTCGAATGGGATAAACCTACTGAGTATATCATCCACAGTATCATAGTCTTTAGCTCCAATTTGCTCTAAGTCACTATTACTAATACCAAGACCATCAGTGGGAACTAGCTTGCAAGAATTATATATAGCACATGACATTGCTTTATAATTATCGCAAGTTTCTTTATAATCATTACGAAGAGCTTCTAGAGCTTTACTTTTATAATGGTCTTGCAAATAGTTTGCCAGTCCGTAAACTTCAGTCTTCCACAGGTCTTGAATCGGGTCAAAGTCACCAACGTCACCATGAATAGTCCAGAACCCAAGCTGATATTCAGTTTGATTATCTGTACTCATTACCAATCCTTTATGACGACTAGCTATATCATATAGATACATCATTCTGCACCTAGCTTGAAGATTACCATTAGCAATCGGAGTTCTACTTGGCATCTCTTCCAGCTCATCGAGATAGTAAGAATTAGCTATATTGACATCACCTGCATCAGCACATGCGTCAAAGAGAGCTGCACGATAGGAACGTTCAAGTTTATAAACTTTAAAATCGTTACATAATGCTTCTCCCACCAACTTAGACACATCAAACTCGTCACTCTTGTTCTTAATAGGAAGACTTCTACCTATAAGTGGAATGCCAGTTTGTTTACTTACTTCATGGCAAATAGCAGCAACAACAGTGGAGTCAATTCCTCCACTGATGCCTAATACCATTGCCTTGAGATTATTAACTTTTACATAGTTTGCAGTCTCCTTTACTAGGACTTCAAACACTTTACTATAATCCAAGTTATTCATTTCAATTCACGTTTAAATGTGTATATAAGTCTTGAAATCTTAGTAGAGATAGAAATGTCTACACGTTTAGAATATTCATGAGATACCATTCCTACTAATTCCCAGCCTAAAGACCCTAGAGCATCTAATTCACTCTCTGATACTGGATAGACTCTTTCTAACATTTTATATTCAAACTTCATATTAACTGTGTTTATAAAACAGATAGTTATATTGAGCTTCGGTCATTTTAACAGCAGCACAGAGAATCCATCCCTGTGCTCCCAGCTCATTTAATTCTTCCACGCTCATTACTGAACCGTATACAGTCTTTCTAAGGTACTCTATATGCATATCCCAAATCAGTTAAACATCTTTGAACATCCTCAATCTTACCGGTGTGTTTACCGGCATCATCTGATAATTTAACACAACCAAATATTGGTTGGTTAGAATTCATTTGGCAGCTAGTAAGTTTCATTACAATGTTAGCTGGCTTAAAACCAGTATCGTTAGTAAGATTAGTACCAATACCAAATGAACATCTAATCCTACCTCTACAGTATTCCATAATATCTTGACATTTGTCAAAATCTAGGGCATTACTAAAGACAATGGTCTTAGTCGTGGGATCAACACCAAGTTCTTTATAACGACTAATCATATCGTTTATAAACTTGTATTCATCCCCAGAATCACATCGTACTCCGTCAAACAGTTTAGCTTGCTTACGAGACAGATTCTTCATAAACGTATACGAGGTATATGTATCAGACAATGCTATACCTAGATCGCCATCATACACATTTACCCAGTTCTCAAGAGCCATATAGTTAGCCTGCCTATAACCATACATAGCACCATGGAACATGAACCATTCATGTGGGTGAGTTCCCATCATAGGCATATCATACTTCATTGCTAAATGGCAATTAGAAGTACCAGTACAATAAATAGATCCCTTTTTGATTGTAGATACTACTATGTCTTGCACATTATAACTAAATCGTCTTCTAGTACCAAATTCAGAGAATTTAATCCCGGCAACATTAGAAAGCTTAATTTTAGGTGATAGCCTCTTAATAACGTCAGCCAAATCACAGTTGTTATCAAATATTCTGCTGCGCAATTCTGATACTATTGCAAGAATAGGTACTTCATATAAAGTAACCTTATAAAGATAGTCAGTTACTTTAATGTGTAAGTGGCCGTTTTCATCTAAGGATGCTTGTATTTTGCCAGAATTGAATTTAAATGAAGATAGCCATTCCCAATAGACTGGAGGAATGAATCTACAATTATTATTCATATATTCTTGTTCATCCTTAGTAAGATGTAGCATTCCTAGGGAACCAAGCTCCAAGTATAGTCTCTCTATGAAGTCTTCTGGATACTCAGTATTATCACGATCAATAAATTCAAAAGTTCCTCTAGCTTGAGGAAATAATTTCATATAAGCATACGAAGTTGTAAACTTATATAAATCTGTATCTAATATAGATTTAATTATCATCTCGTTTAAACATTTCTATAATTCTACACACTATTGAATCGATAGTTTGTAATGATTCTATTATTCTACTATCTCTATATTCCTTAGACCAGGTACTATACTCTTTATGGTTAGTTATTCTCTGCACTATAGAGCCTATTACTAGAATAGCATTGACATAAGGAATCAAGCCTACTATGCCCGTAAACACTACTACTTTAGTAGTAAGATAAGGCCTAGTAACTTCATTAGAATAAACACTAGCAATTACACATACAAACACCAGTACTGAAATAGCATAAATTAATCCCATTTTAAGTTGTGTTCTTTAATTAGTTCAACTAGTTTATCTCCTCCGTCTATAGAGGCTATATACTTAGTATCTACTATTATGTTGTCTGCATATCCCATAGCTATTAAACTACAGACGGTTTCATACACACAATAATCACCAGCTATACCGACTACTCGAATTTCGTTATCTGGGTCAGATTCAAAATCAAGTAATATGTCTGATATAACAGAAAGACTCTCTAGATTATCAAAGATACTATATTCTTCTTTGTCAGGACTATCTCCTTTAATAAAGATGTCTGTATCCTTACGATAAGCATAGTTGTTTATTACACTCCACAGTGGAGCATACACACAACTACCAGCAGTGCCTTTAACACAGTGTGGAGGCCATTGACCTCCGTTCTCTTTAAAGGAGCAATGATTAGATGGGTGAAAGTCCTTAGTAACCATTACATAGTCACAGTCAATTTCACCGTTCTGTAATGCACTAGCAAGAGCATCCATCTTCTCTTTAGCTCCTTCTACAGCTAAGGACCCACTGATAAAATCTACCTGTGGGTCTACAATTAATAAGATCTTGTCCATTCTACTTACTATATGCTGCTATAGCAGCCCCAATTACTATAATTATTAGAGCAATTATTAAAATTCCGAATACAAGGGCAACTGGTATCCATAATGGAGCCAGCACCCACCACCAAGACCAAGTAGCTACAGCAGAAACTCCTAATAGCTTAAGAGTTATAAATACAATTGCTAAAAGTGTACACAAACTGGGTCCTCTATATATTACTTCAGGAGTATTAACTGTATACTTCATTTTAGATATTTAAGTATAAGGGTTCATAATGAATATTATAATCTTCTCCCACTAAGCTTACATTGGCTAAATGAATACCTGTAATTTCCTGTAATTCATGATTACCACTGTGAATGTGTCCACAAAAGCAATAATCTGGTTGCTTACGCATTATTTCGTCTGCTAGCCAAGGATTGCCTGCATCTTTACCTGCCCATGCTCCAGTATGTATCTCTCCTAAACCTAACATCTTAGGGGCATCGTGAGAAAGTAGAATATTGCAATCTATGGGAATATCGGAATATCTATCCTGTAGTGTCTCCGATTCTCGCATAAATGCCCAATTACCGAATATCTTACAGTACGGAGTTCCAAAGATTCTAAGTTTAACAAAGACTCCAGGCTTTACTTCGTAATCATAATCCCACATTTTATGATGGAGATATACTAGCTTACCATCCGTAGGTTTATTAAATGTTTCATATATTTCAGGTTCCATACCTCCATTTCTTTCAAACCAGAAGTCATGATTACCTGCTATAAATATAACATGTTTACACGGAAGATTGTTAGCCCACGGAATAAACTCAGTCTTTAACCATTCTAGAGAAGCAGGCATATTTAACTGAACAGACAGTGGCATTATATCTCCACATATGAAGAATAACTCACAGGGCTCTATTTCTGGAAGTATTCCATGTAAATCAGATGTTGCTCCTATTCGCATTTCTCGGCTGTACATTTAATTCGTATTTCAACCATCTCTCCATCGTCAATGTTAGGAAGTGATTCCATAAAGTCTATACCGTAGACATCCTCAATCTCCGTTTCTGGTATCCACTCATAATCCTCTGGTTCCTCATCAGAGTTATTCCATATATCTTCATACTTAACTGGAGCTACTGACCCTTTATAAAGCCATTTATCTCCGATGTCGTCTATACAATACCAAAACCTCATAGTTACTTCATTTTAAGTTCACATACAAGTTCTATCTCCATACATTCCCCTTTATTCAGTTCAGGGAAAGCAACTGTTCCGAACAACTTATTAAGGCTGTCATTAAAGTCTTCTTCCGACCAAAATATACCATCGTCGTCTGATTCCTCCCACTTTCCATCATTCATAGTTGGAGGATTGTATCCAACATATAAATATACATAATCAGCAAGACTTCCTTTTAAGTCTCTACAATACCATGCTCGTTTCATTCTTTATACCAAGTCGTATTTAACTGTTCATCAATCTCAAATTGTAGTGGGCCCTTATCAGGCGTAGTGGTTGGAATAAAACAATCTCTAAACACATCGTCTGTAGCCGAGGTCCAAAGAAATTTGTTATCATTTCCACGCCAGCTGCCACCCACTGTTGCTGTAGGCTCATCGCCATCTGTAACATATAAGTCTCCTTCCTGTGCAGCTACTACCCACCATTTACCTACTGGACTAGTTATGGGGATTCTCATGTCCAAATTCAGATATATCTTTTAAATAGTCAAACATTTCATCTTCATCTTTAGTAAGCTCTAAAAGTGGAATTATTGATGTGGATATACCAGGTCTATATACATAATACCACTTGTTATCAACACCAACCCAAGTAGCTAAGTCCGATGTACACATATAAGGCTTACCTTGAGCTTCTAGTTCTCTTCTAATGCCTGGATTTGGACACGAAGGACCAAGTTCTATCTCTATACTGTGTCCGTGAATTACTTTAGCTGGCATAGGTTTTAGTCATTACTAAGAGTTATTGACTCTTCTAAGCGAGACCATCTAGATAATTCCTTATAAGTCTTTAAAGTTCCAGGTGGCG
>CAJMOW010000014.1 GCA_905215145.1 uncultured bacterium
AGTAATAATATTTTTATTATTTCCTTTACAATTAGCGGTACAATCATTTAACATCTCTATACCTACATCAGCAAGCATAACTAATAATTTATGATATGTACAAACATACTTTGCAGGAATAACCATATATACAAAATCAGGATTAGCTTCAACAAGTTCTTCAGAATTAGTAAAAACTTGTGAGAAATTAGTTTCCGACATACATTAAATTATGATAAATATTAATAATATTTTGTTGTTGCTTAGTTGTTAATATTTTATTTATAGATATTGCGTTTCTAACTATATTTAAACAGTTAATAACACAATTAGATTTTTCAGTAGGAATATAACCAATTTGTAATTGATTAATATTATTAATACATAAGTCAGTTAAATTAGTAATAATTTCCTCACTTAATTTATCTGTATTATTAATTATATTCATTTGAATACTTTATTGTTTATATAAATAATATAATTTTCAAAAGAAATAGATAATTTACTAACATAACTAAATATTTTTGTTTCTTTATCTAATTTACTATTATAAACTAATTTTATAGTATTATCTATTAAATCATTTTTCCATTGTTCTTTTAATATAGTAGCTACATTAATTCCATTGATAGTATACATAGATAATGTATTATAAGTATTATAAAATTCAGCGTTTATAATTGTTTTAATATTATCTACTATATTATCTTTATTATCATTTATATTATTTTTAGCAATAACATTTACTATATATTCAGTAATGTGCATTCTTGCACTTTCAAAAGAATTTTTAATAGCGTTTTTACATTTATCTTTATCTTTATCTATAATATTATTTATTACATTATCTAAAAAATTACTTATTTTAGAAATTGCTTCTAATAATTCATTAGTTATTTTAATAGCATTTTTTTCTTTTTTAGTATCAATAATTTTAATAACTATAAGATAAATAGCTACTACTATTGCTGGAGCAATACCTTGTGAAATAGCTGTTTCAAATAAATCCATATAATGTTAAATAAAAAAAAGAGAAGTTGCTAATATTATTAATTAAAATAATATCAACAGCTTCTCTTCGATTAATATTTATTAATATTTAAAATTAATACGAAAGCGTCTATATTATGCAACAGATTTAATACCAGCAAGAATAGTATCCATAGTAGCTATTTGAACTGCCCCGGTAGGAATAGCAATTTGTACAATTTGATGAACTAATTCATCACGAGTTTTAACATCACGTGGAACAGCAAATCGTAAAGTATAAACTGTATAGCCTGCATCCGTAGTATTTGTTCCAGTATTAGGATTAAGAGGATAATTAGGATATAAATAATGAACATCGTCCATATAAGTATATTCAAATCCTGCGTCGGCAGCAGCCATATTAGCCATCTTCTTAATTGCTTCTGCATCAGCAATTCCAATTTCTCCACGAGTTGTATAAGTTACAGTAGTACCACTTAAAGCATCTGCCATAGTAATTTCATAATCAACGGCAGGCTCAGTAGCGGTAACTGTTACGATTGCTGTAGATACAGCAGCAGTTAAACCTAAAGTAGCTGTATTATCATTAACATATTTTGCTATTTTAGCTGCAACTTGATTTGCCGTTTCAGTATCTTTAAATACATGAATAGAAGCAGTCCAATTACTACGTTCATTAAATTGAATACCTTTCTTTGTAAAAATAACAGTATGATCGCACATTATAACAGGTTCAGGAACAGTAAATCTTGCAGTAAAAGTTTTAGCGGCAGAATAAGTAGATTTACTATAACTAAAATCTTTATTATAAAAAGGAATAATTATAGGACCTCCATCTTTACTTGCTCTACCCATAACTATTTGTCCATAACCTGTAATTAATTTGCCAGTAGCATCAACAGTAGGAACACCGTTATTCATATAATAAAATCCAAGTGCTCCAGCCGGTGCTTTATCTATTGCAGTAGATGCAGCAATAGCTGCAACATTACCAGCAAGAAGAAAATTTCTCATATTTATTTATATAATTAATTAGAAGTACTAACAACACTTCTTAAATATAACTCCGCCGCAGCTTTTACAATATCAATATGTGTATATTCAGGTAAATCACAATTGATATTCGAAGAAGAAGTGTCATTTATATAAGTTATAATATTAGGTTTCTTAATAATATTTAATACAACCTTTGAAGGCTTTTTATGAGTATTAATATCTTTAGAGTTATCTTCAGTATATATATCTATTATAATAGTATTAGTTTTAGAATCAGAATTATCTGTAAATACTATAATAGGATAATCAAATGTAGCTCTATTACAAAAATCATGTAATGTAGAATATAAATAATCATTATCTACTATTCTTGCAGAAAATCCACCAAATATGTCATTATAATATATATAAGAACTCGTAAATAGAAAAACATTATTATTATTTATTTCAGCAGTAAATTTATTTTCTTCTTTATTAATAGTAATATTGGATATTTCTAATTTATCAATTAATGTACGTAAAACATTTATTTGACCTATTTTAGCATTATCAATATAAATTTTATTATTACCACTCATCTTAACATTATCAGCAATGACTTTTTTAATATAATCATTTACTGCAATGTTAAGACAAGTGTCAATATCTTCGGATAGAATTGCCCGTACTGTCTGCATTCCCATTTGTTGAGCCAATTCTCTAAACATTACGTGCATTTCTACTACTGTCATAAATTATACGTTTTTTAATTTATTTTTATAGGCATTAACTACATCAGCATTTGCAGGATTTTTAAACCAAGCAACAGCTTCTTTAACATTAGCACCTATAAATTCTCCTTCTGGAGTAATAATATTTTGATTATACTGACTTCTTACAAATTCACCACGCTCAATCAAAATTTCAATAATAGCTTTAATCTTAATATCAGCATCATTAAACATCTTATTAAATTTAATAGGCTCGTCCGAAGAGAATTTATCTAATTCATTCTCTTTTATCATACGATCTTCAAGAGAAGATAATATAACAGGTTTACCTACATTAACACAGTATTGAGCATAAATAGCATCAAATAATTCATCATCAGCAATCATACTAACAAAATTAGCTTTTGCTTTATTATTCTCCAAACGAAGTTTACGTTGCAAATCAGCTTCCTTTTGATCGTCTTTAAAATAAAAACGAATACTCGGATCACTATTAATTAAAGCTGTATCTTTAGCAATATCTTTATATAAAAGACAATGACGATACATTAAATAATCTTCAATATTAACAGGACGACCAAATTGATATTTAGAACTCTCAAGATCATTAATTGCGGCTATTTTAGCAGCAAGAGCTTTCTTAAGTTCTCCAAGATTAGATTTATCAGCTTGACGATATTTCTCTTCAATTAGTTTTTCTTTATCTTGAATAGCTCTAAAATCTATGTATCTATCATAACGAAAACTAATATCAAATTTTTTGCCAAGTTCATTAACTGAAATTTGAATATTATTTAAATACTGTTTAACACGAGTAATAAAATTTTCGTTATTAGGAGAAAGACCTATTAAATCAGGAAAATAGGCTTCAACTTCACCCTTATTAGAAGATAATGTACGAGAACTTGTAACTGAACTTCCAATAAAATCTCTACGTTTAGTTAAAGATTTATCATTAGCTCGTCTAAATAAAGAATAATTTTTAACTAATGCAATAGTAACACTACGTTTATCTATATATTCTCTATTTTTTACATTAATATCCTTTTCTTCAACACTACCAGGAATAGGTTCAGGTTTTTCATCCACACTTTCCTTTACGGGGAAACCGCCAAAAGCAGTAACTTTATTATCAGAGCTTCCTTTAGATCTATCAGATAATCCAAAGTTTAATTTAGCACTGTTATTACTTGTATTATTTTCCATAATTAAATATTCATTAATTTAAATTAAAGTACACACTTTAACAAGAACATCTTCGAAGAGTTATTTACTTGAAGACCTTGAGAGTGCTTAACCTCATAACGACTCATATCAATTTCAGTCGAAATGTAATTGGTTTCAGGTACACCCCAAGATGTAGGAATATCAGTAAGACCTTTAAATACTTTAGCCTTATGAATTTGACCCTTTTGACGAACAACTCGAACATTCTGAGTTCCATCATAAATAGAGAAATCAATAAAGCAAGCTTGATGCGAAGTAATAGGATAACCTGTACGAGGATGAATTTCACCATTCTTTTTAGCAGCTTCAGCAATAGTGCTCTTATCAAAGAAAGCACAATGTTTAACCGTAATAGTGTGTCCATCAACAGTCTTATAACGACGGAAGTATTTACCATACGTTAAACCTGCGTCAGAACCATCAATCATCTTATCGCCAAGAGGAGTAACAAAACCGTTCTCTTTAGCATCTAATCGCATAGCTTCATCAAAATCTTCAATGAAGCCTTTACCACCCATAAGAACAATGTTCATTTCACCTGTATCAGTATCACGATCAAGAACATCGCCAATAGTACGCTTAATTTTGCTTAAAGTAAGATATTCGCCATAAGTATCATAGTTAGACTCACGACAAATCTCTAACATACCAGCAGTAGTAGGAATAGGTTTACTGTTATCGTCATCCTTAAGAGTTATTTCTCCATTAGGTAAACGGTTATATTCTGCCATCCAAAGACGCTCTTCATTATAAACACGACGCTCAATATTAAATTGGCGCATCTCTTCACTAATCCATAATTTAGAAGCCTTACCAGCACCATCTTTAAATTCATATTCGGTAACTACATTGCTAATATTACCAGCAACTTCCTTAGACTTACGATAGAACTCAAGCTGAGAAGTCATACGACCAGGACCCATAACATTGCTACGGTTTCCTTTAGAATATGACTCAGAAATAAGAGGAGCACCCATTGACCAATATTTACCTTTAGCAAGTAAAGCAGGATCAATAAACGCATCAGGATTAGGCGACATAAGTTTAATTATATAACCATATCCGTAAGCACTCTCACCTAAATCTCGTTGAATACGAACTTGAGTTTTTCCATCAGGACCAATAAGAGTGTGTTGCTCAATAAACCAATGAGCAGAAGTATGAATTTCTACAGGAGCACCGCCAAGACCAGGTTTATCACCACCAGAAAAATGAGTAATAAAATCATCAAATTTCATACGACCCATTGTTTTCCAAGTCCATTGAACAGTATCAATATCTACTATACCAACACTGCCTTGACCCTCAGTCATAAACAGAAGCGGAAAACGATCGTCGTCCATACCATAATTATAGGTAAGGAAAGAATTTATTTCGACAGGTTTTTGTAATTGAAGATTCGCAATACTCTCTTCATTAGAATATCCACGATCATCATAATTACCTCTCGAAAGAACTCGCATTGAATACATAATACAAATAATAATTAATTGTTAATAACCAAAATCAATTTTTCCGTTATTTTTATCGGAATTAGGTTTAGTTATTTTAATTCCAGTAGTGTTTCTTGTTTTAGCTATAAGTTTAAGTTTTTTAACTTCTTTATCATTAATAGCCATATCTACAAGGTTAGAATAACTTCCACCAACAAATTTTAAATAAGCACGAAGAATACTATCATTGCGTCTTGCTTCAAGAGTTTCATTTTCTAAATCATATTGATAACGAGATTTACCATTTTTATCTATTTGGTAAATATACTTAAAGAAATCATCAGGAGTAACAGAAATTTTCTTTCCATCTTTATTAATAATAATAGTATCTGGAATTTTATATCCAGCAATATTACGACTATCAATTACTTCTTTAACTCCTTTCCAATATTTTTCTTCTTGTTCAATAGCGTCACGTTCAGCTTGTTCAGCTTGTTCAGCAATAGCTTTACGTTTTTCTTCATCTTTTTCTTTAAGAGCTTCAAGTTCTTCTTTAGCAACATCAGCAAGAGTTCCAGTTGATTTAAGATAATTAATATAACTATCTACATCTCCCTTACGATTTTGCTCACTCCAGGACATTTTAATTATTTCTTCTTGTTGTGCTTCATCATCATCTTTTAAAATTATATTACTTCTATCTTTAACTTCTAAAAATCCATCTAACGAATTTCCATTTGCTATATAATATGGAACTAAATCTCTAAGAATAGGAATTTTATCATAAAGAGTATTAATTGCGTTTTCAGCAATTTCTTCCTCTCTATTATTAATTACCGCATCTATATAAGATTTAATACCATTAGGTGTATTTTCAAATTCAATAGGTTTATCATTTTCATCTACAACTTCTACATCAAAAAGTTTACGAATACTATCTATTGAAATTTCATTTTCTGAATTATCATCATTTACTGTAAAAGAGTCAATAAAATCTTTTACATCTTTAGCTTCTTTAAAAATATTTCCATTTTCATCAACAATGTTACCGTTATCGTCTATTGTATATTTTTTATCATCAATATCTAAAACAGTACCAGGTTCAATAACAAATTCAGATTTAGATTTATCATCATTATCATTGTCATTATTATCATTGTTATTATTATCAATATTATTATCTACATCATTATTACCATTATTTTTATTTTTATCTAAATCAGTAGTAGAATCATTATCATCAGGAGAACTTAAACCGTTACTTTTAGATAAATCAATAGCATCGCCGTTATTATCTTTTGTTACATCTGCATTATCAGCATTATTTGTAACACCATAACCAAAATCATTCATATAATTAGTTTTAAGTGAATTATTATAACCGATTATAAGCAATAAATTTGTTATATCCAATAATTAGATGAAAATAATTAAAAATATTATTCGCTCCAGCATATAAAAAATTATAAAGCTATTTTAAGTGGCTTTTACCATTTCCCCCGTAAAGGAGAGATTTCGCGTTCGAATATTCTACATCATATTCTCATTTAACGCCAAATTTAAGCTTAAAATAGCTTATATTTATACAAAAATAGTCCGACAATATATGCCGGACTATCAAATATATCTATAAACACTATTTATTTTTTAGTTTTAGGATTATCATATTTATTTTTATTTTCTTTAGCAATAACTAACTTAGTTTCAATATCTTTAAGTTTAACAGCTCTATCTGCCGCTTTACTTTGAAAATCTAAAATATTCTTTTCTCTCGCTATTTGATTTTTATCTCTTTCAACATTAGCTCTTGCTTGTTCAAGACGCTCCATACCAGCTTGTTTATCTTGATTAGAAACTCCATTATCGAAACTAATCATATTAGCATCAGCTTTAATAAGTTCGATTTGCTGATCAAGATATTTTTCAAGTTCAACAGTTTTACGATCTTCTTCTCCTTTTGCAGCAATCTTTTGAATTTCAAATTCAGCCTCCATTTGTTTAGTTTGTTGTTCTAATTGTTGCATAGACTGTTCGTGTTGTTGTTGTAATTCTTGAAATTTCATTATTAACTTTTTAATACTTGCAACATTATCTCCAGCAATAGCAGCAATAGCCATATCCATATTTCCATTTTGAGCAGCACTAAAAGCAAATTGTTTTATTTGATCTAACTTTTCTTTCTCTTGTACACTATTTTTTGCTTTAATAATATAATCTGCATAAATATGAGAATCAACGTCTAAACTAATATATTTAAGATTTTTATCTTTATCTCTATAAGATGTATCTAATCCATCAATCCAAGCAAGTTTACTAAAATCTAAATCACGAGCATAATCTCTTTCTCGCATACAATCAAATATAAATTCTATTATAACAGAACCCATAGATCCTCTCATAATAGCTTCTTCAGTTATTCCTTTACCAGCACTATTAGCTATTTGACCATATCGTTGAGGAGTCATATCAACTTGATCCTTAGCAGCATTATCTATTTCAATCATCAATTGAGTAAGTTGATTAATATAAGCACTAATATCAGCAGTCACCATACGTATTTGTTGTGACTTTAGCATATTAGTATCTTCTTCATCGTCAATATATAAAACTCCATCAGCAGCCATTCTATAAATAGTTTCATCAGGATTTTCTCCTAATAAAGATTTAGCTATAACAAGAACAGCAAGTTTATTCTTTGCTAAAGCCATTTCTCTATGATATGCAACTATATTTTTAAATACTTGATAAGGACTAACAATCTCTACAATAGAAAACTTACCAAATCCAGGAAGTAATTCACATAAACCATTATAAGGAAGTTTACCTTTACGATTATATGCAATAGCACGAGCTTTATAAGGATAGATTGCTGTATTACGAGTACCTATACGAACAGACTCATATACTTGAGGCTCATAGAAATATTCAATAGAAATATCTCCTATTTCTGGATTAATTGTATAATTATCATCAACGACTCGTTGAGCTATGATACCATTATCTATATATGTTAAAACGCCTCTTCTAATTTCTCCTCTCCATACAACATGCCAAACATCATATAAATTAGAATTAGTATCTCTAACTAAATATGGAGATTTGTTATAGAGACTACGTTCTGTTTCAGTAAATTTATTACATATATCAGGATAATAAGAATAATAGTCCGCATAAGTAATATATGATGCGTCAGTAGAACTATGTTGAGCATAATATGTTTCTAAAAACTTTTTATCTTTATCATCTAAATATTCATCAAAAGTATCTATTATTTGTTGATATGTCATTTTCATACGTTCAGCAAACATATCATAATCTTCAACAAACATATTATTATTAGGAACAGGAAACGCATCTATTGGAGAAATAATTTTTTTTACAAGTTTATTTCCTATTATATCAGTATATGTATAACATTCTCCAAATGATACAAAATCAAAATAGGCTTTAGCATAAATTAATGTAGACTCAGTAATATCATCTATAACATTTAATAATTCTTGTCCTTGAACAGATATATCATCAATATAATTATTTTTAAAATCCTCAGTAAATTTTTCAATATCTATACTTTCTTGAGGGTTAAATTGTTTAGGATCATTACCTTCATTAATATATTGTTGATAGCTTTGAGTAATTCTTGCCGCTAATTGAGCTTCTAAAATAGAAAGAATTTCTTTTCTTACAGCTGCATCCTTAGCCATTACAACATCTGGATTATTAGCACCTACAATAAAATCATGAGGATTTTTAATATATTCAGAAACATATCTTCGAATTATTCCTTTCATAATATCATAATTGCGAAGAGTTGCTGGAAATCGAGTATATTTTTCTTTATTAGCATTATATGGATTAAGTATTTTTCTATAAAATTCATCAGGAACTTCTCCATTCAATATAAGATATTTTTTTTCTAAATTATCTTTATCTGCACAAGATTGTCCCATAGCTATTACATAGTCACAACATTGAGCATACCATTCAGGTTTTTCCTTTTCAGCATTAGAAACTCGTTGAGAAGGAAAATTATTAGCATAAAAATAATCAATTACTGCCATATTATTAATTATATAAATTTTATATTAATACCATTCTCTATGAAAGAATGATTTATTATCATCATCTGTTTCTGTTGTTATTTTCTTTCTATGAGCCATTTCATCTTTAGCAGCTATATCCATAGCTTTATATTCTATTCCTCTAATAATCATTTCAGACACTCTATCAAAGTTTCCAAGTGCGCTCCATTTCTTTAATTCAAGTATTGTTTGATAATCATATATTCTATGAAAATTTCTAATAGGATTGCCATTTTCATCTTTACCTATTTCATCATATAAAAATTCTTTAAGTAATCGTAAAGCGTCTAATTTTCGTTGATTGCCACCTCCAATGTTATATCCATAAGTAGTAGAAATTTTTCCTTTAATAGTATTGTCCCAAACAAACAAAGGTTCTTTAGCTAAGTATTTTGTAGCTCTCCAATCTCTAAAGTTTTTAACAGTTTCTCCTCTGTTTACTTCGACACAAGTAGTTCCAATACAATTATAATAAACAGCTAAATAATAACAAATTCTATCAGCTTCTTCAAGAGAATCTGGACGGCCATAATAAGATGCAACAAGTTTTTGTTTAAATCCATTTTTAATACAAGGATTCATCCAAACTTTAATACTATTGTGAGAATGTTTATTAGTAATTTCTTTTTTATCTTTATCTATGCCAACAGGGTCATAAGAAATACTATATCGTCCAGCAGGAATTTCTTTTCTTAAGCCATATTCAGTATAATTTTCATCATATTCTGGAGGAAACCAACGTCGAATACATCCGTGAGGATCTTCATTAGCCCTACGAGGAACTCCAATAATATAATCATAAACTTTTTTGCCTTCTTTACTTAATCGTTCATTACTTTTAAATTGTATTCTACCAGTATCGTCTAATTCAAGTATTCCATCAACATAAAAATCAAAATCTTTATCAATTCTAAGTCTTTCTTCCCAAGCAGTTAATTCTTCAGAAGTAAAGATATTTTCAGCTGCGCTACTAAAACTTTCAGCAGGATAATTAGCATACTGTCCTAAATAATTAATATATTCTGCATAAGTTTTAGAATCATTTTTCTTTTTTATTCGTTCTTTTTTAGCAATAGCAAGTCCTATACTTAAATTACTATTACCGTCCTTATCTACTCCATAAATACCAGATATTTCACCTTGTAGCCCCCAACAATAAGGTTTAAAGAATCCACAAATTTCATTTCTACTATCTCTGTCCCAAACATTCTCAAAAGGCATAAAATTATAAGCACGAGGATTATAAAAATTCTCTTCAAAGACTTGCATATTTCCAGAAGTAGCAGTACCCCAAGCCATAAGAATACCAGTAGTATATGCACCAGTTCGCATAGCTGGTTCAGTAACATTCATAAATTCATCAAAGTTATCCATTGTAGATAACTCTTCAACTTTGATACAGACAGCATCTTTACCAATAGCACAATCAGGATTATTTAAAGCACTAACAGAAATCAAAGAACTTTTCCAAGAATCATCAGCCTCTATACCACTTGGTAATTTATATCCAAGACGAAAATCTTGTTTAACAGGAGAATATATACCTCTAACAAAAGGAGTTTTTTCTTCATAAAATTTAAGATCATTAACAGAAAAATCTGTTAAACCTCCTGTTTGAATAAGATATTTATTATCAATAGCTACATGAATAGCAACTTTTCTTGATTGAGCGTTTACTCTATTAGCACTATCAGCAGCCATCATATATGAAAATCCACCACGACGAGTTTTATCAATAATTAAATGAAATCCATTATTTTCTGCAAACTCCATACAGTGAAACATCCAAAATTGGCTATCAATAAATTTAGGAAAATCATAAACTTTTTTAGCAGTATTAGTATTACCTCGTTTAATAGTACTTTCGTCAAGTTGCTCCATTCGAGTATAATTAAGAAAATTATAATGAGAACCTGTTATTCTAACTTCTTTAATAGTACCATCTGGACATAATAAACAAGGAGCGCTAAAACCTTTAGTTCGTCTATATTCTTCTCTTTTTCTAAATTGTCTATGAGGAATACTATCTACTTTATATTCACAATATCGTTTATATCTTCTATAATAATTTCCAACTTCATAAAATAGCTCAGTATTAACAAATTTATATTTTAAATCAATATTCATTAAAAATCCACCACTATCACCTATAAGAAACAAATTATCAGGATCGACATATCCAGCTTCAGTAGCAGTTTTATATTTAGATTTATCCTCTTCTATAAACTTAAGAAATGGATAATCTTTAGCATCTAAATTATCTACCATACTATTTTATAATTAATATTAATGCTGCAACAGCAATAACTCCACAACTTGTTCCAATAAGTATTTTATTTCTTTTTTTATATTGTTCAATTTGTTTATTTAAATTATTATTAATAGTATTATAAGACACAATTCTATTTTGCATATCTCCAACAATAACAGAATATTCTTTTAGTTCAAGTTTTTGCAGTTTAATAATATCTTCTTGTTCTTGCATAACTTTCGTAAAAGAATTTCGTTCTATAAGCTTAATATTAGCTTGTTTTATAAGTTTAATTGGAACAATACAAGTACTATCAGGAGCTAATTGGATTTCCCCCGTAAAGGAAAGTTCACTAACTTTATTCTGACACCAGCTTTTGGAACAACATAACAGTAGTGCTATCGTCAGCATTAATAGCAAAATTAATTTCTTCTTTAACATTTTCTTTAATATTATAAATTATACTATCCTTTTTAATTATATTATATTCAAGGCTATCTATTACTATCCTATTATATACAGTATCTGGTTTATTAATTATATATTTATCATTATTTATTTCTTTTTGTTTAACTACATATCCTATTATAAAAAATATAATAGCTATTATAATAACAGCTATTATATTCAACATATTATTATTTTTTTCCATATTTAACTAAACGATTAAATAACTCATCATCATATTTTCCAGTTTCTTTTAAACCAACAGCTTGTTGTGCAAATTTAATAGCTTTAACAAGACCCATATTAATAGCAGTATCAAATATTAAAAACGCTATATCAAAAGAAGGAATTAAATCTAATTTAAAAGGATCCCAAAAATTATCTTTATAAAAAGAATGAACAAGCGCCATTAATTTTTTATCAGAAAAACATTTATCATTAAATTGTTTTTTATCTTTAGGAAGATTAAATTCTTTCTTATAATTATCAATAATTTTCCAACCTTTCCAAATTTTATGATAACGTCTTGCTATTCCTGCAAATGTTTCTCCTCCTGCATCATCAGGATCAAAAACATATCCACCCTCATTTTTAAGGGCTTTTTCTATTGCTTTTTTATAATCAGCCATCTTTACAAATTTTATTAAAATAATTAACAGCTTTATTAACTACTTTACAATAATTATCTGTATTTTTAGAATAAGTATATATTTTGATTGTTCTAAATTTATTAAAGAAAATCATATAAGGAAACTTAATTTGAATACAAAATTCTATAATAGTATCACTAACAGGAGGATCATAATATTTTACTTTAAATCTTTTAGATATAAGACGAATAGTCTTATATCCATTATCTTTAATGTTTATTATTCTAATTTTACTCATATTATTCATTGAGAGTTCTATTAATCCAACCTCTTAAAAATTTAATATTATTTCCATTACCAGCTAATCTATTATATTCTTTAATTTTAGCAAGTTTATAATTAGCTATAAATAAATCTTGTCCAAGACTATCTCTAATATAATTTAAACTATCTTTATATAAAGATAATTCATATTCTAATCTAATTATTTTAGCTATATTTTCTTGTTCATTTATAGTATCTTTAACAGGTACATATACTATTTTTTCAATAGGAACAGTATTATTACAAGACGTATTTATAATAGGAACTATAAATAATAATAAAATTATATTTTTTATCATTTTATAAATTTAAATTAAATTGAGTATTAATTTCTTTCGCTTTAAGGTTTTTTCGTCTATCTTCTAAAATAGATTTAACTTCATTAAAACGATACATCATTTTATGCAAAGTAACTTTTTCTTTTGGATTAGTTTTAACTTTAAAAGTTCCATCTGGATATTTCTTAGGCATACCATATTCATTAAGAACAAAATCACTATCTATATGAGCAAGCCATAAACCGGCACAAGGTAAACCTAAAATACACTGAACCATTAAAGCATAAAGAGAAAGTTGAAGATTATAAATACTTCCATTACAATTAGGAAGTCCTCCTACAGGAGGTAATAATCTATCATTAGTGCCTACCCATATATCAGTTTCTTGATGAGGTTTTTGAGTTTTATCTTTTTTATAATATCCAGATTCAAATTTAAGTCCACCTCTATTTGTTTTCCAATCACCAATAACAAATTGATCATCTCTTAAACAAAGAACGTCAATTGTACCACTTACCAAATAATCTATAAGAAAAGCTCCAATCTCAGAATAAATTTTATATCCATTATTTTTATAATAATTAAATACATTATAAATTTCTGAATATTTATTTTCAGTAACATCTATAAATTCATCAATATCTAATTCTTTAACATTTAAATTAATATTAGGTAAATCTGCAACTGTAATCATTTCACCCTCTTTAGGTAAAATATATCTTATAGCATCTTTAAATTTAGAAGCATATTTAATACCGTCTTCTAAATTATTATGAGTTTTTGTTCCTCTATCACAAGCCTCATCTCTAATAGCATCCCATTGTTTGGCAAGTTTACTTTCAGAGATACCAAGTTCTTTAGCTTTCTTTTTAAGCCAATAAGACTTATTAAAACTCGGTTGATACTCATGTAAAAGAGTAGTAACAGATTTATAAGAATTTCCTAATGTATCGGTATAAGAATGATTAGCTTCTTTAAATATAAGTCTAATATCATTATATCTGGTATCTCTTAATTGTAACATAACTATATTATTTATTATTATATTTAAAACTATTAATAGCTTCAGTTAAAAAAGATGAAAAACAACAAACAAATTTTTCATTTCCAGATAATTCTACTTCACCCATAGTATCTAATATAGCATGAGTTAATTCATGAAAAAATGTATTTACTTTAACATTATTATTTTGTTTATTATCTTTATTAAATGTATCAGCAATATTTATACATCCTTCTGCAAGTAAACAAGTTCCTAAAGCATTATTGTCACAACGATCTACAACATTAACTTTAATGTTAGATCCTCCTAAATTAAATTCATCAGGTATCTTAAAATCCATAATAATTATATTTTAATCAGCTTTCATACTACTTAATACCGAAATACCTCCACGAGCAATTTTTTGTTCTTCTTCATATCTAAGATTATCTTTTGCTGTATTAAGAGCTTTTTGAAGATTAGGTATTTCTTTTATTTGAGAACTTAAATTATTAATAGTTGCTATTATAGCTGGAATATCTTGATCTGTAACTCCAGCAGCAAGTTTGTTACTTAGTAATTCATTGCATTTATTAGCTACCACACTTGTAGTATGTAATGCTCTTAATAAATTTTCAATAGCAATACCAGCAGGACCTACAGCATTATCATAATATCTTTTAATAAGTTTAGAAACTAATATATCTGGCATATAATCTTTAGGAAGATCATATTGAATAATAGCTTCTTTTAGAGCTTCTGAATCATTAAGTCCTTGTTGCTTTGCAGGACTTCTTGGATCAGCAAGATAATATATAACTCCACATTCCTGTAAATATTTCTTTTTATCTTTAGATGTATCTCTTGAATATAATAGAAAAACATCTTTATCGATAATTTGATTTATTTTTGGAGCTTTAGGTATTCCTGTATCATCAACAGAAATAAGATTTTCTATAATAAGTCCGGTCATTTATTTGTTTTATAAATTTCGTCAAATCGTTCTTGAACATCTGGGTCAAAATCAATAGGTTTACAAGCAAAAATACTAAATATATAAGCATCAGCATATCCTTTTCCATAAGTACTTAACAAAGAAAAATATTTTTTACTATTATTTTTTCTAATAGTTGTAATAGCTTGTTTAGCGCTTGATTTTAATCTAATATTTTCTTTTTCTAATTTATATATTCTATAACAATATTCAGCATAATCTTCTTTAACCATTGTACGTCTTGCAAATTTCATTTCTTTAGTATGCTTTCGCATAGCTTTATGGAGAGGATTTTTTCTTAGTACTCCAACATAAGGAATAGCTACAGCTTTACCTAATTGTAAATGTTTTGCAATATTTCGTTCAAGACTTTCTACAATAGCTCTTGTTATAGCTTCATCTTCAGGATTTTTAAAATTTAATTCTCTAATAATATCATCTTCTGTTTTATATATTATAGGATAATCATCACTAAAATATTCAGTGTCATTAGCAATATTAATATCTGCCATATTAATTATAATTAATAGAATTAGATATTATTACATTCACGCCCGTAAAGGAAGAATTGCAACAATATCTAATTCTCATAATATTTTAATTAACTTTATTTTGTTCTACAAACACTTCATTAATAGGAGTTGTAATATCATAAGAAGCGTGTATATCACAAACAGGAATAATCTTAAATTCAGGGAAATAACAATAAGGAGAATTATTCTTGCTTTCTAATATAGTTTTACCATCTTGTTTAAAATATTCTCCAGTCATAATATCTTTACTTAATTGAGGATCATCTTTAATAAATGATCTAACTTTATCAATACTAATTGCGTTATTAGGAAGATTAATATGCTCTCCTCTTTCAATTAAAGACCTAACTATATTTACTTTATATCCTACTTTAGTATTTACTTTATTTGCATCTTCATTAGATATTTTAGCAATAATAGGTATAACTCCTACTTCTGTAGGATATTTCTTATCAATTGAAGCACTAAATTCAAATAACTTGGTTTTATAAATAATAGCAACTATTGCATAATTAGGAGCAAGATTTATATTACTTGTCATTGAATTTAATATTTCTGGAGTAAATTCTTTAATACTTGTTGGAATAAGTAAAGAATACTTTTTAAGATTACTTTCAAGTTTAATCATAATAATTTAATTTTTAGATTTGTTAATAGTTGTGCCTTCGCTATCACCAGCTTTAAGATAATTAATAAATTTGTTCATAATAAAATTATAATTAAAATTAGATTGTTCACTAATTATAATCATAAAATTCTTACTATCCAAATTTATTTTTCGTCATCAGCATTAATGATATTATATAGTTATAAATTTATAACAATAGCTTTACATTTATTTGTAATAATATTTTCAGGACAATATTGAGAATTTAAAGAATATCTATTTTTAAATAAATTATCAGAATCTGGAATAAATTGTTTAATAATAATATTTTTCTTATAAAGACTATTTAAAGAATCTTTAGCATTAATATAACCATAACCGGTAGATTGTTTTATATCAATATAAAAATCACTATTAGCATCAAAACTATATGATAATTTATTATATTCTTCATATAATCTAATTTTAGATTCTATAATATATTTTAGAACAATACATTCTCCTTTAGACAAATCTTCAAAAACTTTTATAAGTTTTATAAGAGTATCAACTTTATTATTGTTATTCGCTTTATGAATAAAACAACTTTCATTATTTCCTATAACATCAAATGTATTTTCGTTAATAATCTTTCCATTAAAAGTTTCACAAACCATATTATTAATAACTTTTAGATCATATCTCAAAAGTAAGTATTTTTTTTGAAATATCAAATATTTTTCTTAAATTATCAAATGTTATGAAAAAGCTGTTAGAAGTGCTTCTAACGCAAAAACTAAAGATCGTGCTAACGATTTTTGTGCTGAAAAATTTAGCTTTATTTCGCGCGCGCTACGCGTCAATGTACCGCACGTGCGCGCGCTCGCGCGTAAGAAGTATTTATATATTATTAATATATAAATATCTAATATATAA
>CAJMOW010000015.1 GCA_905215145.1 uncultured bacterium
AACGGGACAAATAAGATACATTGTGGTACAATTGATTTGGAGATTAACATCGTACTATAAAAAAGATTGAAATTGCAGTTTCAATCTTGTAATTAAGGATTATCACTCCTTCAAGAAATCATCTAGTGGTTTTTGATACAAAATACTAAACTTAATAAGTAGCTTCAAAGAACATGTTTTATTTAGATCGTCTTCTGATTCAATTCTTCTCAAATAATCATAAGACATATCTAATATTTCTGCTACCTTTGAAAGTGCAATTCCACTTTCATGACGAAACTTCTTGATGTTTCTATATATGATTGGCATGTAATCCTTATTAAGTAATTGTTGAAGTTGATCTTCGTTTTTCACTTAAATCACCTCTTTTTATATTTTCCCATAAAAAGAGAAAAAATAATGTATCTTAATCGTCCCAAATATGGTATCATTAAATTGAGGTGTTTATATACTAGACAATTTAATGACCAAAATAAGCAGTAGTAAATAATAGATTTTTGTAATGCTTCAAACTTTAATTACACAAATCTTATATGACTACTGCTTTTATTATTTTAATCAAATTTAAAAATATTATGTGAAAGGGATGATGATATGAAAAAAAGATTAAAAAATTTTTTTAAATTAAATGTTGGGAAAAAAAATAAAATAAGAAAGGAGTTAATGCTAGGAATGTTAAATGCAAACAATTTTTGTATTGCATATAATAAAAATCAAAATACAGAAATTTGGAATTATATGTTAAGCGAAGATAAAAACAATTTATTTGTTTATGATGAAAATGACATCACTATTTACGACGGGCTTGTTAAAGATGCACCAGATTACATATTTAGGTATGGAGAAATATTTTCAGTTGTTGCGTATGAAGATTTAAACTTAATAGACGGTATTATAAGTAGAAAAAACTTTAATTTGTTAAATAATAAAAATACGTACCGAAAGGAGGAAAAATATTTATGTGGGCAAAAGTAGAATTAAATAACGAGATGGTGGATATTATAAATCACATAAAACAACATAATGAATCTTTTGAAGAAATAAAAAGTATGTTTTTTACTAAAGAACGTTTGAGTAAAGATTGTACCATAGCTGAAACAATTAATTTAACATTAATATTTCAAGAAATAAAAAAATCAGCTATAGACAAGGTTTTACAAAATAAAGAACTAAACTTTCCTGAAGGATTTGTAATAGAAAGACTTATAGCAAAACATTTTAATGAAAAAATACCATCAGTTGAGGAACACTTTAAACAGATAAAAGAAGAATGTAGTTATAGTAAAAAAAGACAAGAAAAAAAATGTAAAAAAATATGTAAGATTTATAATAGTTTTTTAGACAAACTATTATTAAAGAGTGAATTATTTTTTAAAGGAGAAGAAAATGAAAGAAACAACTAAAATAATAAATAATAACGGATACGAAAAAAACAGAAACGATATTAATAAGGAAAATACAATTATTATAAATAAAATTAAGAAAAAAAGGAGAAATAAAAAAATAACAATTAGTATTTTATTCGTCCTAATTACTATTTTAATTATAGCAGATATTTATGTACTTAAAAATAGAAACTGGATTTATAAATTGGATGGTGAAAGTGAAACATTTAAATCTACTAATTCCTTATTTGTTTATGATGGCAAAACATATTTTTTAATGATTGGTAATTTTGAAATTAAAAACCAGGATATTTTAAAAGAAGACATTGAATCAGTTAGACTAATGTGCAATGACAGATTAATAATAGGATCAAATACCTTTATTACTGGAATGGAAAGAGAAAATAAAGGATATAATGAATTATTTCCAAAGGAAGTTGTCAATAACCTTAATGATTGGTACTACGAAATAAAATATAAAAGTGATGATGGCATTAAAACGGAAATATTAAAAATCAATAATAAGGAAATCAGATGATAAAGTTATGACATTAAATGAACGAAAAGAAGAAATAAAAGAAATCGCCCTTAATAATTATTCAAATGGAGCTTCAATATATATGCTAGTAAATAATAATTATTTAGATCATATTATTAATAAAATTAACGATGAAAAAACATATCCAAATACACTATCAGTTGTAAAAAAAGGATATTTAACAGGAAATGAACAATTTGTTGATGTATTAAATGAAACTCTATTCTATTTTAATTCATGTTTTTTGCCATTAGAACATAAAGAAACACATTTTGCCAACTTGTTAGAAAATTACATTCCACAATTTTTATTATGTAAAAAATATTGGGGCAATAATAAATACATTCCGTACTATAGAAAAAACATGCAAAAACTGATTGCCAAAAATTTTTATGAAAACATTAAATATATATACGAAGATTATACTGACTTTTTTAATAATATTAATATAACAAACACATTAACACTAAATACTTCTGAAGAGTTAGAAAAAATAGTTACTCTTATGGAAGAATTTGTATGGTGCAATTGCAAATATAAACAATTTTCTTTAAGTTACCTTTTTACAAATCATAAATGTTACGAAAAAAGCATAAAGAAAAGATACTTTAATAAAAAATTAGATGTAAAAAAAGTAGTATATAAAGACTACTGTATGCACTGGGAAATACTTATTAACCAATACAAAAAAAACATAAATTATGTAAAAAAGTTTCTAAAATAAAAAAACTCATGATGAGTTTTTTTAATAATCCATTCTAAAAGATACTATTGCGTACCAATAATTATTATATTCGTATACACTAGCTGCCATTGCAACAGTATGATCCCTTAACATTGTTGCATTATGTGAAGGACTATTCTTCCACGCAGTTATAAAATCTACTCCTATTGAACCATTTCCTATTATCTCGCCAAAGCCATACCCAGCACCATCATGAGAATAATAAGTAGATAATTCTTTTGTCCTTTTATCAGCTTCTGCTTGTGCTTCAGCTGTAACTGGTAATTCATTCAATCCATTTGCTTTTCTATAAGCATTAATTTGCACAATATATGAATCAGAAACATCTTTTCTGTATCTTGCTGAAGGGGTTTCAGGTTTAGTAGTTGTTGTATTGTTTGATGATTTATTATTAGATATATTATTATCCTGTTTAATAACAGGTGTTGCCTTTTCTATCTCTTTTTTATAAACTGTTATTGTCGCTTTTTTAATAGTCTTATTTCCGTTTGCATCAGTTGCAATCACGTTAATATCATAGTCCCCTTCTTGAGTCAAATCATACTCACCATCTATTGTTATTTTAACTTCAGTTAAATCAGTTGCTTCAAAATATTTTATTAAGTCTACTTCTTCTGAAGTTTGTTCTATTTTAATATTTTCTTCAAAAGTGGTGAACTCTGGAGAAGTAGTATCAACTATTTTAATAATCACTTTTTTAGATACGTTTTTATGCACAATATTAATATTGTAATCACCAACAGTAGGTTTATCATTGTTGATAACTAACTTTTTATCAACAATTTTAAAATCATCTGTCACAATTTTATATTCTGTTATATTCTTAATAGAATCAGCATCTTTAATATAATTAGATACATCTGCACTTATTTCCTCTCCTAATTCATAAGTAAATTCTTCTTTTTTTAAAATAATTGTATTAGATTTTTTGTGTATTATAAATAATAATCCTACTAAAAATACAACTATTAAACAAATAATTACTAAAACTACTTTTTTCTTCATTTTACTCCTCCAACTTCTTATGTCTTTAATGTGGAAAAATCCACATTAATAAATACTTCTATTTAATCAAATTGAAAATGATATGTTTTCTCATATATAAACTCAACTTGATTTGAATAAACAGCAAGATAATAATACGCTCGTGCTTTATATCTTCTAACTGTTCTTTCATCTTTTTGGATTTTATTAGATATTTCTCTATCGCTTAATCCATAAAAACATTTCCACTTTAAAAATTCACCAATAGTTTTATCCTTTTTTTGAATCTTCAACACATTACGGATATAACTTCCTGTTTGATCATCAATCCAAGATAAACGATCTAACAATTTAACTTCTGAAGAATTGCCACCTTTCTTATTTTCTGAAAACATAACAAAACTTGCTGAATTAAATGGGGTGTTCATTGCTTGTTTTAATCTTTTTTCTACTAATGGTTGATATAGATCACAAATTTCCTTTCCGTTTTGTGATGTTCTATCCAAATCTATCTTTGATATTATTATATCATCAAATAGTTTCATTATTCACTCTTTGTTTCGTCATTTTCTTCAGAAACTGAGATTTTGTGAACATTTACTGCTTTATTCATCTCTTCATCATAATCAAATTCTACTATATCATTTTCATCTAATGTTTTAAATCCTTTCATCACAATATCTGAAAAATGAACATATATATCTTGCTCCTTTTCACTTGATGATATGAATCCATATCCTTTCTCACTGCTAAACCATTTTACTTTTCCTTGCATATTTTCTTTCCTTTCTTTTCTTTTATTTCATTACTACCTACTGCTATATCATATAATCTATCAATTCTGTTTGTTAATTGATTGATTATAATCATTAAAACACTAAATACTACTAATAAATAAAAACTACTCATTAAACTTTTTAACGCTACAAAGTTATAAATTAACAATGCACTAACAGGTAGAAATAACAAACCACTCACCAAAATACAGAAAATTTTATTTAATGAATATCTTTGTTTTCTACTTAAATATAGAACTACAAATAAAGTTATAATAAAAGTGACAATATAAATATCTAAAATAAAATTTTTAAAATCAACATAACTTAACAATGTTAGTTCTTTTTCACAACAGATATATTTATCAAATAAGCAAAAGATACTATTTGTTGCTAATATTATAAAATAAAGTATTAACCCTAATATTAATAAGTATTTGATTACTTTTAATATTTTAGATAACTTATAATAACTTCTCATTCTTTTATTATTTCCTTCGTCACACCAATACTTCTCAGAACTTTCACTACACAAATCTTCATAAATTTGTTTTACTTTTTTAATACTGTTCCCTCCTTTTCTAATTCCAACGAAATGGATAAAGCTCTGTCTATTAGTTTCATAGTTTTCTCATCTAAAGTTTTAATATAAGAAATTATTTGCTCCTTTGAAATAGTTAAAACGCACTCGCATAATGCCATTTGATTTTTAGCTGTTATAACATGAACAGGTAAATGTGTTTTTTTGAGTTTAGTTGTTAATGGGACAACAATGATTGTAGGAGAAAATGTATTTCCTAAATTATTTTGAACAACCAAACATGGACGTCTTCCAAACTGAACATGTGATGATGTATTTTTTAATTCCACATCATATACCTTTCCTCTTCTAATTTCGTTCATATAAAATAACTCTTAACTACACATTCAATTTCTAAAATATAATAAGCATCACGAGGATATTTTACTTTTCTTCTGGGTTTATGAAACATATCATCATATACAATACGTAATATACAAGGATACCCCTCTTTTCTTAATAATTGTAAAATCTTTTCCCTTCCTAATTTTTTTACTATTTCTCTACCACAGCAACAGTTCCCATACTTTCTCAGATGATACAAAATCCATTTAGGAATGACAGTATTATCATCAGAAAATCTCATAACAGTTGCTCCTCCCATAAAACTGATGAACTAAATTTAAACTACCTTTATTAAATCTACTGCAAAGTCACTTCTGACATCAAAACATTTAACCTCATCAATACCATCAAACAAGTAATAAATAGTATTATTACAAATCTTAATGATGGTAAGAAAATAGCCGTGATCTTCAGATAATGCATTATAAATACGATACCTTTCTTTTTCTTTAAAAATCACTATCACCTCACTTTACTTTTTTAATACAATGTTTACACTAGTAAACGATATGATTAAAAAAAATAAAATATATACTACTAGAAATTTACTACATAAAAACACTTCAAATTACCTTCAGCATTATACCACACCACCTCCAAGCTACTTCCAAAGTCGTTTACACTAGTAAACACTTTCTATTAAAATAATAACCTTTATTTTTATAAAAGTCAATACCCTATTAAAAAAATCATATTCAAATAAATTGCTGTATAGTTTTTCTATACAGCCGATACTCATTTCAATCCTTAATAGATTTAACATAATTTTCTAAATTAAATAATGTTTTATCCAGTTTGTCTTCGTCTTCAATTGAAATAGTACCGATAGTACCAATTAAATTAAATAATTGTTCCATTTTTACTACCAAAGAATTACAATTCATTAAATCATTAATAGTTTTATTGTAATTTTCCTCTAACTTGTTTAATTCTTGTACAACGTATTTCATTACTTCACAAGGAATTTCTTTTCCCTCATTTAGATATTCATTTACTACTGCTAAAACTACTTCTACTTCATTTCTTTTTTCTTTGATCATATATACTTTCCTTTCCCATAATTGGCACTACATTTAGTGATGTCTTATCCTTAAGTTTATTTAGACACACTTCTAATATCCGAATTGTAGATTCATCATCCAATTGGGTAGATAAAGTAAAATCTTTCTCACCTTCTACTACGAGAATTTTAATACTTTTTACTTGTCCTACTGAAGACTGTCGTTTATACAAAATTTCACCTGCCTTCCTTACTATAAGTCAGGATGAAAACATCACCCTAATCATATATGTCATCTTATACAACCTCCTACTGCTAAAATATAACTACGTTATATAGAAAATATTTTATCAAAAATATCTTAAATTGTCTACTAGTATAAACGATATAGTTTGAAATCAGTTATAAAATTGTTTATACTAGTAGACATTTTTACAAAAAAATAGTAAAATAATATTGAAGTTAATTTTTTATGAAAGGAGATAAATAATGAGTAGGGAATCTGCTGTAAGACTTATTTTGATTGAATATTTAGAACTGCATAATATGAGTTTATCAGAATTCGGGAGAAAATCAAAAGTAAACAAAGCAACATTAAGTAAACTACTAAATAATAAATATGGTAAGATAGGAATATCTGGTGTAATTTTAGGACTTATAGCAAATGGTATGTGTATGGATTTGCCTGAACTAGAAGAAAAAATTATTGAATATCAAACTGCATACCAAAATGGTGAAGTAAAACAAAAAACGTATACTGATAAAGACAAAATAATCGCTCTTATATCCGATAATATTAAAAAATTAGATGTTGAAGAATTAAAAATTCTACATAGTATTATTTTAGAAGTTGATAAAAAGACTCTAAAAAGTTTAGACATAATAATTAAGAATATGAAAAATATGCAATAAAACATATTTTTTATTTTTTAATACGATATTTCATAGTCATCATAAAAATCCCTATCATAGTCTTGTTCTTTTTCTTTAAACCATCCTAGCTCTTCGTCCCATTCTATTTCATTTTTATTAAATCTATCAATATTGTTTATGATAGATTTTTTTAAGTATCCAAATTTATTATCTATAATCTCATTATATTCATCTAAAAAATGTCTTTTAACCACACTTGATGTAATGTAATGCGTTATTGTCACTATATTTGTAAATTCATATTGTTTTAATAACTGTTTAAATAGTTTATCATACTTATACAGTTCTATATCATCATCTTTTAAATAATTTCTTTTAATCAAATCTTTTGTAATAGAATGGTGTGTCTTATTTGATTTTAAATTATCTAATTTTAAAGAATTTTTTTCATTTATGGTTTTATCTATTTTATCTATTTGTTCTTTAGTATTTTCTTTATTAGTATTTATTTGTGTGCCTTTTTCGGTATCTCCTTTAACGGCATCTCCCTTTTGGGTATCTGGATGATCTTTCTCTAATACATTAACAGGAATTTCTCTAATTATGTAATCGTACTTATAATATCCTTTTTCTCCTCTTCCTTGTTCTCTTACCACATATCCTTTATTTATTAATTCACTCAATATATTTCTAATTGCTTTCTTACTTTCTTTACTAACAGCAACTAAACCATTCAAAGAGTAATCCCAGTCCTCTGGTAAACTAAGCATGAATGATAATAATCCTTTCGCTTTGTATGATAAATTTCTATCTTGTAAATGATAATTGCTCATAACAGTATAATTCTTCTGTTTTTCTATTTTAAACACTGCCATTTTACATCATCCTTTCTGTTTTACGACATAAAAAAAGAACTGGATTATCAGTTCAATTAATATAAATAACATGTGTTATCAGTATTCCTGCATTAGTTCTTTTGGCTTTTTTAAAATTGAAATTTCTAACGAATTTGCATAATCTTCAAATTTACTTACAACTTCTTCTTCCATCTTAACAGTCACACGAACATAGATATTATATGTAGTTTCTATTGTGCTATGTCCTAACCTTTTTGATACTGCTTTTATATCAGCACCAGCTTCAATTAATCTTGTAGCGTGTGTATCTCTAAAGTCATGAAATCTACAAGGTATACCTAATTCATAATGTATTACTTTAAATGGATGCTTACATGTATCTGTCCCTTCAAATACTCCATTGTTCTTTACAAATATTAGATGAACTTCTGGTAATGCTACATCAATTTCTGCATAAGCATTTACTATTTTTGTTTCTGGTTTATTCGTGTAAGGATTCATAACTTCCTTAGCGTAATGTTTCATATATGAATCACCATATTGTTCTCTAAATATTTCTTGTTCATATTTAAATTCTTTTAGAGCATTTAATAATGTATCACCAATTTCAATTACTCTATGACTTGATGGAGTTTTACAATTGCCAAAATACCAAACTGTGGTTGAATTTCCTTCTATCAATCTTCTTTTTGTTCCACCAGATTGATTTTTTTTGATAATATTTCTATCTACTCTCAATGTTTTGTTTTCAAAGTCTATATCTTCCCATGTTAATCCAAATACCTCTGATATACGTAATCCAGTATAATATGCAGTTAAAAAAGCATAATAGATAGTATGACTATTTCTAAACCTATTAAAAATAAGCTCTATTTCTTCTGGTGTAAATATATGTGCAGGATCAGTTTGTGGTGCATCATACTTTGGTATTTTGACTTTTAATGCAGGATTAATTTTAATGAATCCAACTACATCAGTTGCATATCCTAATGCTCCTTTTAACACTTTTAAAATTGTTCGTAAAAAACTTTTAGAAAATCCTTTTTCTACATAAATATTATTTATAAATTCTTGTATCGTTGCTGACGTTATTTGTGATAATCTATAAAACCCTAATCTAGGTTTTATATGATTTTTAATAATATTCTCATAGGTAATTATAGTTGCGTATCTTAAATTAATGTTGCAATACATTTTCATCCAATAATCAAGATAATCAGAAAATGATACTGTTGATGGTTTAAAAACATTACCAGTATTTGTATATTCGTTATATGCCTTCATACCAGCTTCATACGCTTCTTGTTTTGTTTTAAAACCAGACTTGTTAATAAACTTCCTTTTTCCATCTTGTGGTGCTATTTCGAATCTGTATTGATAGTAATTCCCCCTTTTCATTGTGTTCACTTGTGCCATAAATTTTTTCCTCCTCTAAATCTTTTAGAGAACGAAAAAAATCAACACGAATGTTGATTTCATGATTTTGTGTGCATAACACAAACCCTTTATTTATATGGGTTAAATAGATTTGTGTGCATGATTTTTTATTTTTCGCACACAAATTGCACACAATTTAATGATTTTGCACACAATTTAGTGTTTTTTTGACTAATTCCAATCGTACAAACCCTTATAAAATAAGCTATTTACCACAGCATTGTTTGTACTTCTTACCAGAGCCACATGGACAAGGTTCATTTCTACCAATTTTTTCTGCTTTCTTTGGAGTCTGCTTTTTAACTTTTGAATTATCTTCAGCAGCATTACCTTTAACAACTTCTTTTCTCTCAGTATTTTGTCTAACTTCAGCTTTCATTAAGAAAGTTACAACTTCTTTATCAATTACATCTAACAAATTATCAAATAATTCATACCCTTCAGTTGTATAAGCTCTTAACGGATCTTCTTGTGCATATCCTCTTAAATGGATTCCTTCTCTAAGAACAGACATAGTATTAATGTGTTCCATCCAATGAGTATCAATAACTCTTAAAGCAATTGCACGTTCAAATTCTTGGTGAATATGAGCAGGAATATTTTTTATTTTGTTTTCATATTCAGTTACAAACTTATCATAAATAAATGAATTAATTTCATCAATTGATTTATTCTCAATATCTTTAAACTCTATTTTATTTCTTAAAAGTTCGTTTACTGCCTCTAATAACTCACTTAATTCATTAGAAGCCAATTTATTTTCATCATTCAAATGAGATTCAACTTGAAGTTCACAATAATTTTTTATAGTATCAAGTATCATTTCATGAATATTTTCATTATCTAAAATTTCATTTCTTCTTTCGTATATAATTTCTCTTTGTTGATTAATTACATCATCATATTGAAGTAATGTTTTACGTATATCATAGTTATTACCTTCTATACGTTTTTGTGCACTTTCAACAGATTTAGATAACATACCATTTCTAATTGAAAGGTCTCCTGAAAATCCTACTCTTTCAAGCATAATTTTAGCCCTATCAGTACCAAATCTAACCATTAAATCATCTTCGAAAGATACACAGAATTGTGAAAATCCTGGATCACCTTGTCTACCTGATCTACCTCTTAATTGGTTATCAATTCTTCTTGATTCATGACGTTCTGTACCAATTACACATAAACCACCAAGTTCTTTTACTTCATCTGTTAATTTTATATCGGTTCCACGTCCAGCCATATTAGTTGCGATTGTAACCGCACCTTTATTACCAGCTTTAGCAATTATTTCTGCTTCTCTTGCGTTATTTTTCGCATTTAAAACTTCATGTGGAATATGTTCTTTTTTTAACATTGAACTTATTAATTCACTTGTTTCTACAGCTATTGTACCAACTAAAACTGGTTGTCCTTTAGCATGTCTTTCTTTTATTTCATTTATTATTGCTTTATATTTACCTTGTTTAGTTGCGAATATCAAATCTTTAAAATCTTCTCTTATTACTGGTTTATTTGTTGGAATACAAATAACATACATATTATAAATATCCCTAAATTCTTCTTCTTCTGTCTTTGCTGTACCTGTCATACCAGAAAGTTTTTTATACATTCTAAATAAATTCTGGAATGTAATAGTTGCTAAAGTTTTTGTTTCTTCTTGAATCTTTACTCCTTCTTTTGCTTCTATTGCTTGATGTAATCCATCAGAGTAATTTCTTCCTTTCATTAAACGTCCAGTAAATGGATCTACTATTACAACTTCTCCATCTTCTACAACATAATCAAAATCTCTTTTCATAGCAAAATTAGCTTTTAGGGCTTGATTAATAAAATGTACTAAAGTTGAATTGTTAATATCATATAAATTAGAAACTCCAAACTTCTTTTCTGCTTTATCTATACCCTCTTTATCTAAACTTACTGCTTTTGTTTGTTCATCATATATATATCCTTTATTTTCTTTTAATGTTTTAGCAAATTTGTCAGCTTGAATATATAAATTAGCAGAATTCATGCTTCCACCTGAAATAATAAGTGGTGTTCTTGCTTCATCTATAAGAACTGAATCAACCTCATCGATAATGGCAAAGTTAAATGGGCGTGCAACTCTATCTTGAGCTTTTACAACCATGTTATCTCTTAGATAATCAAATCCAATTTCATTATTTGTGGAATACATTATATCACAATTATATGCGTTCTTTTTTTCTTCTGAAGTAAGTTCTCTATAGTTAACCCCAACTGTAAGTCCTAAAAATCTATATATAGAACCCATCCATTCTGCATCTCTTCCAGCAAGGTATTCGTTTACAGTAATTATATGAACACCTTCACCTGTTAGTGCATTTAAATATGCAGGCATTGTAGAAGTTAATGTTTTTCCTTCACCTGTTTTCATTTCTGCAATGTTACCATAATGAATAGCAAAACCGCCAATTACTTGAACTTTAAATGGTTTTTCTTTTATTACACGATATGCAGCTTCTCTCACTACTGCAAAGGCTTCAACTTTTATGTCTTCTAGTGTTTCACCATTTTTTAATTCTTCATCACTTAGTTTTTGCATTTCTTCGTCAAGTTCAATTACCTGGTCAGCTAATGCATCAAATTTATTTAATTCTTTATATTCATGATCAAATAGTTTTTTTAATAAATTCATGTTTGTATCTCCTTCTATATGTCTCTATATCATTTTATCAAAAATAGCAAAAAAAATAAATAAAAAAAACTGTTTTTCAACAGTTTTCATAATTATTTTATTTCAATTATTCCGTAATTTCCATCTTTTCTTTTGTAAACTACTTTTGTAAAGCCATCTTCTACTGCTTTAAATACGAAAAACGTATGACCCAACAAATCCATTTGAAGCATAGCTTCCTCTTCACTCATTGGTTTTACTTCTAATTGTTTTCTTTTTACTATATTTGATGATTCTTCTTCATCTAAAGATATATCAAGTTCTTTTATCTCAATATATTTTTCTTTATTTTTTTTCATTTTCGTTTTATTTTTTCTTATTTGTCTTTCTAATTTATCTACTGCAAAATCTATTGATGCATATAAATCACCATTTGATTCTTCACATCTTAAAATTGCTTTTTTAATAGGTATAGTAATCTCTACTATTTGCTCTTTTCCTCTTACTTTTAGAGATATTGTTGCCGTCAATTCTTCAGGGTTCTCAAAATACTTATCTAACTTTCCTAGTTTTTCAATAATATAACTTTTTATTGATTCTGTTATTTCTAATTTGTTTCCATGAATATTTGTTTTCATTTATATCCCTCCTACTATGATTATAACATGTTTTCATTTTTTTGTCATTAAGAGATGTGAATTAACACAAAAATTTCATCTTTATATTATTCTCTTTGTTTACCCAAATATTCTATAATTATTGTTACTAGAGAATTTGTAAAATATGATTTTGATTTAATGTTTTTTAAGTCTGGGGTATCCAAATATATAGTTTGACTTCCTATATTTACAAGTTCATATAATTCACTAGTATCTGGAACAGATATCATTCCATGCATATATAACTGCTTTGCTTTTTCATCATAAGACCATTCGCTCGCTCCAACGTATATATTATCTGTTCCTACCGTTCTAAATCCTATAGATACAAAATCAGTTGCTGGATTAAATTGTGTATCTTTTTTCAACGAATACGCAGATACTATAACAGATATCTTATAATGACCTATTACATTAAAACTTATTGTTTCATTTTCTGTGTCTAATGTAATTAACGAAGTTGGGTCAAGTTCATTACGATCTATTGGTAATCTCGCTTCACTTACAACCGGTCTTCCATTTTGATGTGTTCCATCATTATATGTAACTAAATATGCAGTTCTTAGAAGACTTGTTCCAGCAGGTCCCGTTGGACCTATTGGACCTATTGGCCCAGTCGGGCCTGTCTTCCCAATTGGTCCCATCATTCCTCTTGGCCCTGTTGGGCCAACACAACAACTGGGTTTACATTTTTGATCATATTTTATTTTTTCAAGGGCCTTTGAATAACTATCCATAATATTCTTTCTCCTTTCAAATTTATTATATGAAAACTTTAATTATATGAAATTATAGTTGCCTGAATATTTATTAAATACTTAAATTCTTTTTTGCATATCTTATAATAAAGGGGCGAATTATGAAAAAATTAAAAATATGTGTATATGCAATATGTAAAAACGAAGAAAAATTCGTAGATAGATGGGCAGAATCAATGAAAGAAGCTGATAGTATATATGTTCTTGATACTGGTTCAAACGACAATACTGTGAAAAAGTTAAAAAAACATAACATTATTGTAAAAGAGGAAATTATAAATCCTTGGAGATTTGATGTTGCCAGAAATATGTCACTTGAAATGGTACCTGATGATATAGATATATGTGTGTGTACTGATTTAGATGAAGTACTAGAAAAAGGGTGGAGAAATAAATTAGAAAAGCTGTGGAAAAAGAATACTGATAGATTACACTATCATTATAATTGGAGTTTTGATGAAAACGGAATTCCTGCTATAAGTTTTTATACTGATAAAATACATAAAAGACATGGATATTCTTGGATGCATCCAGTACACGAAGTATTAACTTATAAAGAAGCACATGAAAATATTATAACAACTGATGATATTATTTTAAATCATTATCCAGATCACACTAAATCCAGAAGTTCCTACCTTAATCTTTTAGAACTTTCTGTTGAAGAATGTCCTAATGATGATAGAAATATGCATTATTTAGGTAGGGAATATATGTTTCATAGTAAATGGAATGAAGCAATTGATACTTTAATTAAGCATTTAAGTTTAAAAACAGCAAAATGGAAAGATGAAAGATGTGCTTCTATGAGATTTATTGGTAGATGTTATAAAAATCTTAATAGATTTGATGAGGCAAAATTATGGTATGAAAAAGCAATACTGGAAGCGCCTTATTTAAGGGATGCATATATTGAATATGCAATGATGTGCTATGACCTCAATGATTTTAAGAAGGTATATGATTTATGTAAAAAAGCATTTTTAATAAAGAAACATGAAAAAAATTATATTAATGAAACATTCAGCTGGAATGAAACTATATATGATTTATTAACTATTAGTTCTTTTAAACTGGGTTATATTGAAGAATCTTTAATATATATAAACATGGCTTTAAATATTAATCCTAATGATAAAAGATTAATTAATAATAAAAAAATAATAGAAGAAATTATAAAAAAAAATAATACCTTATGATATTATTTTTTATACTAAAGTTGCTTTAATTTCAACAACGTTTTTTGCTTGAAGTCCTTTATCTGTTTGAACTAAATCAAATTCAACATATTGTCCTTCAACTAAAGTTTTATACCCTTCTGAAAGTATCGCAGAATAATGAACAAATATATCCTCGCCTTCTTTATATTCTATAAATCCAAACCCCTTTTCATTATTAAACCATTTTACTTTTCCTTTCATTCTTAAATCTCCCTTCTAGTAAAATTGCTTACAATACTAATATACAATCTACATACACCAAATTCAATTAAAACAAATCCCAAAAATTCGACAAATTTTGCGTAATTATGTGATTGATAAAACGTATAAATCACATTGTACTATCCAAATTTAATTTATATCTTTTTTTGCATTAAACCTTATTATATATGAATGAATTGGTAAAAAAATAAGTTTTCATAATTTAAAAAAAATTTAATTCATAAGCTTTATACTCTAAAGCTTTTTTTACATTTTTCGACTTTTAAAATTGTATACTCATCGCAGGAGTAAGGGATATGAGAAAAAAAATTATTAATTGGTGTTTAAAGAAAGTTCAAGAAAATAGAAGTTATTCTAATGAAGAATTAGAAATATTAGAATATGGATTAGTTTCTATATACTTATTAATAACTAAATTAGTAATAATTTTTGCTCTATGTTTTATTTTAGGGATACTAAAAGAAACTATTATATTTATGATTTTTTATAACATTATTAGACTACCATCTTTTGGATTTCATGCTCCTAAAAGTTGGATATGTTTGGTAATGTCGTCTATCATTTTTATATGTATTCCGTTTTTAATAAAATTTATAAATTTATCACTTTTATTAAAATCCGTAATAGGAATATTAGGTATCATCTTTATGTATTTATTTAGTCCAGCAGATACAGTTAAAAGGCCTATTATTAATAAAAGAAGAAGAGAAATATATAAATTATTATCTATATTAATTACACTTTTATATAGTTTTGTATCAGTATTTATAAATAATAATTTTTTAGCAAATTGTTTATATTTTTCAATATTATTACAATGTTTTATAATTTCGCCATTGATATATAAATTATTTAACATGCCATATAACAATTATAAAAACCATTTGTTAAGTGAGGTTTAAAGAAATTTAAACATAAAAGAATAGAAAGAGAGGAATCGTATGTTTTCAGCTATATTGTCATTCTTTGGATTTAAAGCTGCTGCTGTTGGAAGTCAAGCATGTGTTTTATTTCTATTAGATGAACCTAAATGTCCAAAAAGTTTAATTAAATAATTTATTTAATTAGAAAAAATGTAAGATTAAATTTTCTTACATTTTTATTTTTAATATTTGTTTAAATATATTATCTTTAATTTCTCTTTCACTTGATAATTTATCATTACTTTCAATTATCTCACGAGCTAGTGACAATCC
>CAJMOW010000016.1 GCA_905215145.1 uncultured bacterium
GTCATTTGTTTCAATTATTTTATAATTTTTTTCAATTAATTTATTTTCAATTTTACTTTTAATATTGGGATTTATAATACATGTAAGCATATTATTTCCCATAGCTATGCATTCTTCTATGTAACTGCCAACTAGAGAACCTAATGATGCACCTAGTATAAATGCAAGTGCTTTAAAGTAATCATTTTTGATATCTATTATTACGATACTTGTTGTTATAACCCAAACAAGTGTTATAAAGAATTGTAGTATCATACCAAGTATTTTTTTTCCGTTTGCCACAAGAATCAATCTTAATGTACTTAAAGCACTTTCAACAACTTTTGAAATAAAAATTAAGAAATATATCATTTTATAACAACTCCTGTATAGTAATGTTTTAGAATTTGAATATAACTGTACCCTCGTTTTGCCATTTCATTTGCTCCATATTGGCTCATACCAACTCCGTGACCATATCCATATGTTGTTACTTTTACTTTTTCATCATTTATTTCTATTTCAAAATCAGCAGATCTAAGCTTTAATAAATTTCTAAATTCAGTTCCCGAAAATGTTTTATTATTAATTGTTATTTGTCTTACTCTACCTGTTTCATTATGTATTATTTCATATGTAATAGGTTCTTCTACATCAAGCTTTAATATATTACAAAATTCATTTATTTCAAATATTGTTTCTTTTTTATATGATTTAACATTTTTATCCCAACTTGAATCAACACTTACTAAGTATGGTAAAATGTTTTTCCACACATTTTTGCTGTTTTCTGTTTTCCCATTACTTGTAGAATGATATACAGCATCTATATATTCGTTATTATATAATATTACTTTACCTTTTGTTTCGTTAACAGCTTTTTTTATTTTTTCATAATATTTTGTATAATCATTTTTCCACAGCTTTTGTAGTTCAGAATTATCTTTATATGCTTGAGTTGAAACCGTATCTGTTAGTTTTTTTCCATTTTTTATGGATTTAAGTGCATATGTACGCGCTAATATTGCTTGAGCTTTTAAGGCTTCAATATTAAATGAAGCGGGCATTTCAGCTCCAACTACTCCAAGTACATATTCTTCTAGTTCTAAATTTATTATTTTGCCATTATTTCTATAAACCGTTACTGTAATTTCATTTTTTTTAATATTCTCTTTTTTAGTTTCTGTGTAGTTATCTTTTTTAGTTTCTGTAAAATTACTTTTATTTGTTGAATTTTCTTCGACATTATTTGACAATTTATTACTTTTCTGTATATTTACATTTGTCACATTATTTACACTATCATTTTTCTCTTTTTCTAAAATGTTACCTTTTTGTATTTTGCCGTCTTTATTTATATTAATTTCATAATCTGTCAATTCATTTTCATTAAAGTCATGAATTATAATTTTTGATACATAATTATAATTAGTAGGTGTATCTAGTTTATTTATTTTATATGGATTTATATATAATGTTCCAATTATTATTCCTGAAGATACTAGCAGTATTTTTGTACCTTTAAAATTAATTGTTTTTAAAAATCTTTTTATGGTTTTAAAGAAACTTTGTTTTTTTCCACCAAACTCAAATGAAAAGTCTAAATACAAAAATAAAACGTCTTCATCGTTATTTTGATTAATTATTTTATATCCGCTAATCATAGTTACTCACCAATTTTATTATTAGTAATAATAGTAAAAAAATACGATATATGTAATATAATTATTTTATAAGTAAATCATTTGAGAATAAAAAAACAAAAAAAGTATTAAAAAATGTCGAAATATGTGTTATTATTATATATAGTAGAGGTGAACAATTATGGATTTAATATTATTAATACTTATTACAACATTTATTGTAGCAATTATATCTGTAGTATTAGTTCTTAATTTAATACAAAATCATAAGAGTTCTAAAGTAAAAAAGCAACTTGATGAATTGGAAATAGAAAAAAATGAAATAAACAGTATGCCTATTATTCCTGAACTTGCTAAATTGGAATCATTTTTAAAAAATGAAAAATTAGAAAGTATGTATGCTGAGTGGAAAAATAGGTTAAATGATATTAAAGATAATAGAATTCCTAAAATAACTGATATGATAATAGAAACAGATTTTGTTTTAGGTCAAAAAGATTATAAAGCTGTATTATACAAACTAGCTAAGTTAGAAATGGAACTTTGTAAAGTAAAAACAGATTCTACTAATTTGCTTGATGAAATAAAGGAAATAACTGGTAGTGAAGAAAAAAATAGAGCAATTATAACAGAATTAAAATCTACATATAGAGATTTATATAAAAAATTTATTGATTCAGAAAATGAGTTTGGAGAAATAGCCAAACCAGTTCATTTACAATTTGAAAAAATTTCAAAAAATTTCGAAGCTTTTGAAATTGCAATGGAAAATAATGAATATATAGAAGTAACAAAAATAATTAAATCAATTGATGATATGCTTAAACATATGTCAACAATTATTGAAGAAGTACCTGCTATTGTAGTAATGTCTGAAAACATTCTTCCAAATAAAATTAGAGAATTAAAAAAAGAATATAGAAAAATGATAGATGCAGGATATCCTCTTGATTATTTGAATGTTGAATATAATATAGAAGAAGCCAATAAAAAAATAAAAGAAATTGTTGACAATGCTAAAGTATTAAATCTTGAAGATGGATTATTTGAACTTAAAGTTTTACTTGAATATTTTGATTCTATGTTTAATGATTTTGAAAAAGAAAAAATTGATTGTAGTAACTATGATGAAACTAATAAAAAATTCAGAATTAAATTAAGAAAACTTGATGAACTTATGAAAGATATTTTTTCTCAAATTGAAGACATTAAAAATATTTATAATTTATCAGAAGATGATATAAAATTATTAGAAGATTCAAGAAATGATTTAAAGAAATTAAAAGATGATTATAAATTACTTATGGATCATACAAGAAACAATACTTTTGCTTATTCTAAATTGACAAAAGAAATCGATAATTTATTTGTTAAACTTATTGTTATAGAGGATAGAATTGATAACACATTAGATGTTATTGGTGGAATGAGAGAAGATGAAGCAAGAGCTAGACAACAATTAGAAGAAATTAAATCAATACTTAAAAGTTCTAAAGCTAAAATACGAGAATACAATTTACCTGTTATACCAAAATTTTATTTTGTTGAACTTACTGAAGCTCAAGCCGCAATAAAAGAAATAATAAGGGAATTAGATAAAAAACCTATTACAATTGAAACTTTAAATACTAGAGTAGATACTGCGAGAGACTTGGTTTTAAAATTATTTACCAGAACAAAAGAGATGATGAGAACTGCTATGTTTGCGGAAATGGCTATTGTTTATGGTAATAGATATAGGAGTTCTGTTGATAATTTAGATAGGTATTTGGTAACCGCTGAGATTTTATTCTTTAAAGGTGAATATCAAAAATCTTTAGAATTATCAATAAATTCACTTAATAGAGTGGAACATGGTATATATGATAAACTTTTAAAACTATATGATACAGAATAATCATATAGTTTTTTATTGACACTTTTTGTTTATAATATTATAATTTTATATAGTTAAACTAGGAGGTATTTAATATGAGATATAATGGTGATTTTAATCCAGTTGACGATTTGTTTGATAAACAAAATAGTAATCAAAATAATTCTTTAAATACCTCGGTTCCTAATATTCAAAATACGGATTCTGTGATTCAAGAAAATAATGAATCATGGCAAAATAATAATGTTACAAATACTAATTATAATCAATCTATTATTAAAGATAATATGATTAATAATGAAAATATAAATAACGATATAAATGATATTCAATATAATCAAAATAATAATAAAAAAAGAGGTTTTAATAAATCTATAATTTATTTTATAGTTGGTTTTCTTTTATTTATTGTAGTCGGTATAGTTATTACAAATTTAGTTATTGAAATAATAAAACAAAAAAAATCAAATGAAGAAGAAATTTCTGTATTAATGGATTCTTTAAGTGTTAAAGCGGTTGGTTTCGAGTTTGATCAACCATTCGATAAAAACAAATTTGAATATAACTTAGAAATAGATACTCAAAAAGTACAATTTAAGTGTAATAAAATAGATAGTGTAACTGGATGTAATGAGACTGTTAACTTAGTCAACAAAACAAATTTAGATCATATTATTGAATATACTTCACAAAAAGGTAAAAAATATAGTTATACTTTTCATATAACTAAAAAGGATACAAATGGACCAATAAAAATTGATTCAATTGAATTTGAAAAAACAGATTATTCTAATAAAAATACAACAATAGTAGTAAAGGCAAATTCAGATAAAAATAAAAAGTTAAAATATTCATTTGATGGTGGAAACACATGGCAAGATGATAATAAATATACAACAGATGAAAATGAAGATGTGAATGTAGTTATTAAAGACGATGCGGGAAATACAACTGATCCTAAGGAAATAGAGATAGATAATATAGATACTGTTGCTCCTACCGTTAACATAGAGGAAAAAGAAAAAAAAGAAAGTAAGGTAATATTATTTGCAAATGCAAAAGATGATTCATCTGGTATAGATAAGTATAATTGGAATGAATCAGGATATACAAATAATTCAACATATGAAGCAACAAAGGCAGGAACTTATACAGTAAAAGTAAAAGACAAAGCAGGAAATGAATCAGTTAAAGCAAGCATAACTATACCTGAAAGCTACTTTAAAAAAAATGTGAAAAAAGAAACACATACATATAAAGTAACCTTTAATGGAAATGGGGCAAGTGTATCAAAAAGTGAATTATCATGTAGTACGACAGGATTATCATGTAAGATAAAATTACCTCAAATAAAAAGGGATAATGGTATAATTATAGGATATTCTGAGAATGCAAATGCGACAACTCCGCAATATAAAGTTGGACAAGAAATATCTGTTACTGAAAATAAAACGTTATATGCAATAACAGCAAAAAAAATCACATTGACAATAAATGGAAATGGAGCAACAGTATCAAAATCAGGTGTAACATGCAATATATATAATACTGGCAAAAACTGTAAGGTAACAACACCAACGATAACAAGGAGTGGTTATAGCATAATTGGATTTAATTCAAATGCGAATGCCACTCAATCAGAGTATAAAGTAAGCACGAGTGTAAATATAGATAAAGATAAGACAATGTATGCGATAACAAGTAAGAAACTAACAGCAACGTTTAACGGAAACGGAGCAAGTGTATCAAAATCAAGCATAACGTGTAATGTATATAATAATGGTAAGACTTGTAATGTAACAACTCCAACGATAACAAGAAGTGGTTATAGTGTAATTGGATTTAATTCAAATTCGAACGCAACGTCACCGGAATATAAAACAAATACAAGTGTAACTTTAGATAAAAATAAAACAATATATGCAATAACAACTAAAAAAGTAACAGCTACATTTAAAGGTAATGGAGCAAGTGTATCAAGCAGTAGTTTATCTTGTAATATATATAACACAGCTAAAACATGTAACGTAACTGCTCCAACGATAACAAGAAGTGGTTGGACAATTTTAGGATTTAGTACAAATAAAAATGCAACAACAGGATCAACTGCAAAAACGTTAGAATCAGGGAAGACATATTATGCCATAACTAAAAAAAATATAACTGTAACTTTTGACTCAAAAGGTGCAGAAACTATTGAATATAAATCAAAATCTTGTACTATCTATAATAGTCAAACAAAGTGTAAAATAAGAATACCAATTTTAAATAAAAAAGGTTATTCTTCATATGGTTATGATGTTTTAGGAAATGAAACAAATTGGTCAAGATATCATATGAATGAAACTTATGAGTTCTCCTCAAATCAAACATTAGTTGCAAATTACTTAGAAAAAACTAATCATTATAAAAACATTAGCGTGTATAAACAATTTACATTAGGAAATGTTTTGATTGAAATAGATAATTCTTGTTCAAATAAAGCAAGATTTGTTTCAGATTTAAATACATTATATAGTAAAATGCCTAAATTATTTAGCGGAAAGGGAAAATTAATGGTTTTAAATGATACATTATATGTTAAGGCAAGCAAAGATACAGTAGGCGTAACTACTGGATATGATTATTATCCTGCCGTTAATATAAAATGTAGTACTAGTTATGTAACAATCGTTCATGAATTAACACATAAATATGATAAAGAATATAACATAAAAAACGGAAGTTTTATTGCAAATCAATCAGATGTTGCTAGTTTATATAACAAATATTATTCAAGTTATAAAGCAAATAAAACGCCATTTAGAGATTATACTTATTCAACAAAATATGAATTTTTATCTGATATTACTGCATATTATTATGCTAAATTTATTATTAAAGATTCTGGGTATTCATCATATTCATATCCAAATTCAGATGAAGCATTAAAAATTTTCAAAAAGTATGGTATTTATTAAAAGATTTAGTGGAAATTACTAAATCTTTTTTTATTTCCATAAAAATAATTGATTAAAGTATAAAAATTTGTTATTCTTTTATATAAAAAGAGGTGTTTTATGGAAAAATTATTATTAATAAAATATGGTGAATTAACGACAAAAAAAGGAAATAGAAAAGTATTTATTAAAATGCTTTGTAAAAATATTGAAAAAATATTATATGGAATAAATTATAACCTTGAACAAAATTTATCATGTATGTATATAAAAGTAGAAGAAAAAGATTTAAATGTGTGTTTAGAAAAACTACTACAAGTTTTTGGTATACATAGTATAGCAATATGTGAAAGCGTAAATAATAATATAGAAGATATTCAAAATAAAGTAGTGGAAATATTAAAAAACAAAAATTTTAATTCATTTAAAATAGAAACAAAACGTTCAAATAAAAAATTCTCACTAAATTCATTAGAAGTAAGTTCGAAGGTAGGTGGATTCGTACTTAAAAACATATCTTGTAAAGTAGATGTTCATAATCCAGATATTTTAGTAAACGTTGAAATTAGAGGAGAAGCTACTTATATATATGTTGATGTTATTTCAGGACTTGGTGGTTATCCAGTTGGAATACAGGGAAAAGGATTACTTATGCTAAGTGGTGGTATAGATAGTCCAGTTGCTGGATATTTATCTTTAAAAAGAGGTGTTGATCTAGAATGTTTATATTTTGAATCATTACCACACACTAGTTTGGAAGCTAGAGAAAAAGTTTTAAAACTTGCTTCAATTTTAAATGAATACTCATTAAATATTAAAGTTCATGTAGTTCCATTTACAAACATACAAGAAACAATTTATAAAAATGCACCTGATAGTTATATTATAACCATTATGAGAAGAATGATGTATAGAATAGCAGATAGATACTCAAAAAAAATCAAATGCAAAGTTATAATAAATGGTGAAAGTATAGGTCAGGTTGCAAGTCAAACATTAACAAGCATGGTAGTAATAAATAGTGTTACAAATAAACCTATAATACGTCCAGTTGCATGTATGGATAAGTTAGAAATTATTGATATTGCAAATAAAATAAATACTTATCAAACAAGCATATTACCTTATGAAGATTGTTGTACAATCTTTTTACCAAAACATCCAGTAATAAATCCTGAACTAGATAAATGTATTGAAATAGAAAAAACTTTTAACTATGAAGAATTAATAAATGAAACTATTAACAATATTCAAGTTATAAATTTAAATAAAGTTAAAAATGATTTATTATAAACCAAAAATTACCAATAAAAAAAATGTATGAAATTACAACTTGTACACAAGATATTAGTGTACAGGAGGTGAAAACCATGAATAAATCAACTAATAAATTTGTAGTTCCAGGAGCTAAACAAGCTATCGATAGAATGAAATATGAAATAGCTAGCGAATTAGGTGTTAACTTAGGACCTGATGCTACTTCAAGAGCTAATGGATCAGTTGGTGGTGAAATCACTAAGAGATTAGTTCAAATGGGTGAACAACACTTAGGTGGTTCAAATTACCAAGCTAAATAATGAAATTGGACAGTTGAAATAACTGTCTTTTTTTATAATGAAGAGTCAAAAAAATAATGAAAATTGGACAAATAATTAAATATATAAATGAATCTTCTTTATTATTTTAGACATAAAATCTTCTTTTATTAGTGACATAAATTAGTATTTTGTATTTCTATTATTATATATAAGTTGGTAATAGTTGGCTTACTAAAATTATGAAAAAGGTAAACAATAATAATAGAGGTGATTAATGGTGAATAAATTAATTGTACCAGGAAGTAAACAAGCAATAGAAAATTTAAAATACGAAATAGCAAATGAACTTGGCATAAAGTTAGGTGCAGATACTGCTAGTAGATTAAATGGTACTGTTGGTGGATATATGACAAAAAAATTAGTAGAACTTGGAAAACAATATTATACTAGTACAAATAAATAAAACAAAAAAATGAAATTTTAAAATTTCATTTTTTCATATAATAGCTTTTTGTAAGTATTTTGTTATTTGAAGTAATTTCTTTGATTCTTTCTTCTGTTGCAAGTGTAGAAATAAGACGATTTAACACGCCATAACTTAATTTTCCAAAATATTTTTCATCATAAATAATTTTTTTTACTTTTAGATTTCTAAGTTTTAAAATTTCTATTTTTTTACTTAATTTTGAAATATAGTCATAATTCTTATTTTGACATATATAAGATATAGAAATTTCAGAGTTTTGTATACATTTTTTAATACAAATTTTTTGAATTAATAATTTTAATTTATTATTATTTAAATCTTCATTTAGTAAATTCTTGAATAAATTTATATCGGTTTCTAATTCTTGTTCTAGTAAATCAATTTCATCAAACAATTGCTTAGTTTTATTTAACTTTATATCAACTAATTTATACCACAACATATAATACTCCTTTAGGCATGTATTATATATAAATAATTTAAAATTTGCAAATTTATAAAACTTTATCTATTAATCCATATTCTAAAGCTTCATCAGCACTTAAAAAATGATCTCTTTCTGTATCTTGTTCGATTGTTTTTATATCCTTCCCTGTTTGATTAGAAAGTAATTTGTTTAATTTGTTTTTTAATTTAATGATTCTTTCAGCCGCTATTTTTATTTCAGTTGCCTGACCTTGAGCTCCACCTAATGGTTGATGGATCATAACTTCACTATTAGGAAGTGCAAATCTTTTTCCTTTTTTTCCACTTGAAAGCAAAAAAGCAGCCATACTAGCGCACATTCCAATGCATATTGTAGAAACGTCGCTTTTAATAAAATTCATAGTATCGTAAATTGCCATTCCTGCTGTGATAGATCCACCTGGTGAATTAATATATAAACTAATGTCATCATGATTTATTGAATCTAAGTATAATAATTGCGCAACTACAATATTGGCGTTATTATCATTTATTTCATCACTTATAATTATAATTCTATCTTTAAGTAGTCTCGAATAAATATCAAAAGCCCTTTCTGTATTATTTGATCTTTCAATTACTGTTGGTATAAGCATTATTATCACTCTCCTTTTATATGATAGTTGATAAAATATTCATCAAATAATGTGACAAAAAGTTTTTTTTTTGATAAAATTAAGTAAGGATAGAATAAGAGGGATAATATGGAAAAATATATTAAAGTTAATTTTAGAGATTTGGAAACTAAAGAATTCTTAGAAGGAACTACTTTTTATGAAATAAGTCATAGTTTTCAAAAATATTTTAACTATCCAATATTAGTTGCTAAAGTAGATAATCATTTAACTGAGTTAAATGCTAAATTAACAAAAAAATGTGATATTGATTTTAGAAGTAGTAATACTGGAAATAGTATATATGCTTGTAGTGTTCAATTTTTAATGACAGTAGCACTTAAAAAATTATATCCAGATGCAGAAGTAATAATTCAAAACTCAATTGATAAAGGTGTTTATTGCGAACTTGAAAATTTAGAAATAAGTAAAACTGAATTAAAAACTTTAGAAAACAAAATGAAAGAAATTCATAAAGAACATTTAATATATACAAAAGTTAGTGTTGATAGATTAGATGCTATTACATTCTTTAAAAAGAAAAAACAATATGACAAAGTAAAAGTTTTAAAATATATAAGCAATACATACGTAAACCTTTATAGACTTGATGATGTATATGATTATTATTTTAGTGATATGGCATATAGTACTGATGCAATTGATAGTTTTAAACTAACTTATATTAAGAAAAATGGTTTTGTTTTAAGCTGGCCAAACATATATAATCCAGAATGTACTCTTGATTATGTTCATAGACCATTAATAGCAAGTACATTTTCAGATTATACTAAATGGGGAAAAACAGTTGATATATCAAACGCAGCTGATTTAAATGAAGTTGTTTCAATGGGAAAATATAATGATATTATTCGTTTATCTGAAACTCATTTTGAAAGTCAACTTTCTATGATTGCAGAACAAATATATCAAAGAAGAAACAATATAAAATTTGTATTACTTGCTGGACCTTCTTCTAGTGGAAAAACTACTACAGCAAAAAAATTAGAAATTTATTTACAAAGTAAAGGACTAAAAACTCATACAATTTCTGTGGATGATTATTTTGTTAATAAAGAAGATACTCCAGTAGATGAATTTGGTGAATATGATTTTGAAAGTATAAAAGCAATTGATTTAAATTTGTTTAATAGACATTTAGCTAAACTTTTAGATGGTGAAAAAGTTCAAATTCCTGACTATAATTTTGTTACAGGAAAAAGGGAATACAATAAAAAATATTTAAAACTAGAAAAAGATGATATTGTAGTTATAGAAGGATTACATGCTATTAATGATGAACTTACAATGGCAGTTGATAGAATAAATAAATTTAAAATATTTATTGGACCATTCACTCAATTAAATATTGATAATCATAACAGAATACATACTAGTGATACGAGAAGACTTAGAAGAATTGTTAGGGATAACAAGACAAGAGGTTATAATGCAGCAGATACATTAAGAATGTGGAAAAAAATTAGAGAAGGAGAAGAAAAATATATCTTCCCATATCAACACGATGTTGACGCAGTAATAAATTCTGCTCTTCTTTATGAATTAGGTGTTTTAAAAACATATGCAGAACCGTTATTATTTTCAGTAGAAGAAAATGATGAAATGTATCCAGAGGCAATAAGATTAATTAATTTCTTAAGAAATTTCTTACCTATACCTAGCGATGAAGTACCAAAAGATTCAATATTAAGAGAGTTTATTGGTGGAAGTGGATTTGAAAGAAAATAGAAAAGAGGAAAATATGAAAAGAATTGCAATTAATGGATTTGGTAGAATTGGAAGATTAGTATTTAGAGAAATGTTTGATAATGGTGAATTTGAAGTAGTTGCAATCAATGATTTAACTAGTCCAAAAATGCTTGCTCATTTACTTAAATATGACTCAGTTCAAAAAAAATATGATCATAAAATTGAAAGTGATGAAAGCTCAATAATTGTTGACGATAAAAAAATAACAATATATAAAGAACAAGATGCATCTAAACTACCATGGAAAAGTTTAGATATAGATGTGGTTATGGAATGTACAGGATTTTATAATTCAAAAGAAAAATCTATGGCACATATAAATGCAGGAGCTAAAAAAGTTATAATTTCTGCTCCAGCAGGGGAAGATTTAAAAACAATAGTATATAGTGTAAATGAAAAAATCTTATCTAAAGATGATAAAATAGTAAGTGCTGCTTCATGTACAACAAATTGTTTAGCTCCTATGGCAAATGCATTAAATAATTATGCAAAAATTAAAAGTGGAATTATGACAACTGTTCATGCATATACTGGAGATCAAATGATTTTAGATGGTCCTCATAGAAAAGAAGATTTAAGAAGAGCTAGAGCTGGTGCAATAAATATAGTTCCAAATTCAACAGGTGCTGCTAAAGCAATTGGACTTGTAATACCAGAACTAAGAGGAAAACTTATTGGTTCAGCTCAAAGAGTTCCTGTTCCAACAGGTTCAACAACAATTTTGGTTGCAGTCGTTGAGGGAAAAAATATAACAAAAGAATCTATAAATGAATATATGAAATCAGTATCAAATGATTCTTATGGATATATAGATGAACCAATTGTTTCATCTGATATAATTGGTATTTCTTATGGTTCTTTGTTTGATGCTACTCAAACAATGGTTAATAAAATAGATGATGATACATATCAAATTCAAGTTGTTGCTTGGTACGATAATGAATATGGATATACATGTCAAATGGTAAGAACAGCTTCATATTTGATGGAAATAAGTGATTAATCACAGAAATAAGTGAGTAATCACTTTTTTTCTTGTAAAAAAATCAAAAAAAATATATACTGTATATAGAATGGAAGTGTAAATATGAAAAAAGGATTTACTTTAATAGAACTTTTAGGAATTATTGTTATTTTAGGATTAATAGTTGCTTTTACAGTTCCATCTTTAATTAATTTAAAGAAAAATGAAGAACAAAAAGAGTATGATAATTTTTTAAAAAATGTTTCTTTAGCAGCTGAAACATTTTATCAAACAAATACAAAGATGTGTGATTTTGATAATTATACATATTGTTACATAAATGTAAGTGATTTAATTGAAAATGATTATTTAAGGAATGACTTAATTAATCCCAAAAACAAAAATGTAATTTCACATTTAGACACCGTAATCTTAGAAAAAAATGAAGACAACACCATAAAATATTATTATTCTTCAATGAATGAATATGTTCAAAACAATTTATTGGTTCATTATGATGCAATTAGAAACACAAATAATGGTCATGATTATTTGACAACTACTTGGGAAGATATAAGTGGAAATAAAAATAATGCAACACTTAAAAATTTTACTTCTGTGGATACATGGTATAATAATTCATTAAATTTTAGTGGAAAAAATTATAATTCAACTAATTCAGAACACGTTGATTTTAATTTAAATGATTCTTCAGATGAATTTACAATTACTTTATATACTAAACAGGGTAAGTTGGCGGAAAATGATTACGCGTCAAGATTATTTCATTCACAAAAAAAAGATTTATCTTCAATGTTTAGAGTATATCCAAAATACAACTCAGGTGTTTATACTATATATTTGGAATTTGCTATAAAAGAGAATGAAGAATATGTGGCTACATTTATACAAGCTTATCCTGATAATTATGCAATTAAAAATGATGAAGTATATAATTTAACTATTACTTGTTCTAATAGTGACTATGAAATATATAAAAATGGGAGTTTGGTCAAGAGCATAAATATTTCAGGATATAATGAAATATCTAATTTAAAATGCAGTGATGTTTTATCTTCAAAAATAATATTAGGCAATGCAGAAAATCTTCTTAGAGCATATAAGGGAGAAATATATAATTTTAAAATTTATAATAAAGTTTTAACAGATGAACAAATTAAACAAAATTATGAAGTAGATAAATTAAGATATAATTTATAAGCTAAGAAGTGTTTTATTAAGCATTTCTTTTTTTTATATTTATTTTGTGTTATAATATTTTTGTATGATTATTCTAAGGAGAAAACAATGAAAAAAACTATTAGAGATTTTGATATAAAAAATAAAAAAGTATTAATTAGAGTAGATTTTAATGTGCCAATAAAAGATGGTAAGATAGTGGATGATAATAGAATAAGACAAAGTTTAAAAACAATAAAGTTCGCTATAGAAAAAAATGCAAAAGTAATTTTGTTATCACATCTTGGTAGAATTAAAACAGAAGAAGATTTAAAAAAATATTCATTGAAAGTGGTTGCTGATAGATTAAGTGAATTATTAAATAAAAAAGTAATATTTGTAAATAAAACAAGAGGTCAAGAATTAGAAGAAGCAATAAATGAAATGAAATTTAAAGATGTTTTATTAATTGAAAATACAAGATTTGAAGATTTAGATGGAAAAAAAGAAAGTTCAAATGATTCATCACTTGGATTATATTGGGCAAGTTTAGGAGATATATTTATAAATGATGCCTTTGGAACTAGTCATAGAGCTCATGCATCAAATGTTGGAATTGCATCACACTTGCCTTCAGGAATAGGTTTTTTAGTGGAAAAAGAATTAGATATAATGTTACCCGCAATAAATAATCCCAAAAGACCATTAACCGTTATATTAGGAGGATCAAAAGTAAGTGATAAAATAGGGGTTATAGAAAATCTAGTAAAAATTGCTGATAATATCTTAATAGGCGGTGGAATGGCTTTTACATTTTTAAAAGCAAAGGAAATAGAAATAGGTACTTCCTTACTTGATAAAGATAATATAGAATTTTGCAAAAATATTTTAAGTAAATATGAAGATAAGATAATATTACCAATTGATGCGGTAGTAACTAATGAAATATCTGATAATTCAAATTACAGAAAATGTTTTATAACTGATATAAAACCAAACGAAATAGGGGTGGATATTGGTACTCAAACTTTAGAATTATTTGATGATTTTTTAAGTTCTAGTAAAACAATAATATGGAATGGTCCAGTAGGAATATTTGAAATTCCAAATTTTTCAAATGGTACTAAAAAATTATTAGAATTGATATCTAAAAAAGATGCAATAACAATAATAGGTGGTGGTGATACTGCATCATCTGCTATACAATTTGGATTTGAGCATTCATTTACACATATTTCAACAGGTGGTGGAGCTTCATTAGAACTATTAGAAGGAAAAAAGTTGCCTGGAATAAATATAATTTCAGATAAGTAATTTATCAGGAGTGAAACACATGAAAAAAAAATTTAAAAATATT
>CAJMOW010000017.1 GCA_905215145.1 uncultured bacterium
AAGAATTACTATGCCGGATATAGATATAGATTTTGAATATAGATATCGTGATGCAATGGTAAAATATGTAATAAGCAAATATGGAATAAAAAATGTTGCTCCTATAATAACATTTGGAACATTAGGTGCAAAACAAGCTATCAGAGATGTTGCAAGAACAATGTCAATAGAATTAAAAATGGTAGACAATTTGTGTAAAATGATAGATTCAAACTTAACTCTTTTAGAGAATTATAATAAAAATTTAAAAATTAAAAACTATATTTCAATAAATGAGGAACTTAAAAATTTATATAAAGTAGCAACTAAAATAGAAGGGTTAAAAAGACATACTAGTATTCATGCTGCTGGAGTTGTAATGTGTGATAAACCACTAGATGAAATTATCCCACTTGACAAATCACATAATGATTTTTATGTTACAGGTTATTCAATGGAATATTTAGAAAGTCTTGGACTTTTAAAAATGGACTTTCTAGCTCTTAAGAATTTAACACTCATAAAAGATACAATTGATGAGTTAAATATTAACTTTGATGATATTCCAATTAATGATAAAAAAGCAATAAATATATTTACTAAAGCAAATACAATAGGAATATTTCAATTTGAATCAGAAGGAATGATTAATTTTATCAAAAAATTAAAGCCTGATAACGTTGAAGATATAATAGCTTCACTTGCTCTTTTTAGACCAGGTCCTATGAATAATATAGATTCATATATTAAAAGAAAAAAAGGCATTGAAAAAATAGATTATATACATGATGATTTATATGATATTTTAAAAGATACATATGGAATAATAATATATCAAGAGCAGATAATGTTAATTGCTTCACGTATGGCATCTTATACCCTTGGAGAAGCTGATGTTTTAAGAAGAGCAATGAGTAAGAAAAAAGAATCCATACTTATTAATGAAAAAGAAAAATTCATAACAAGAAGTATAGCAAATGGATATGATGAAAAAATAGCTACAAAAGTATATGAGTTAATATTAAAATTCGCTTCATATGGATTTAATAGAGCACATTCTGTATCATATGCAATGATATCGATTAAAATGGCTTATTTAAAAGCTAATTATAGTTTAGTATTCATGAAAAATTTACTTAATATGGTAATAGGTAATTCAATAAAAACAAATGAATATATATATGAATGTAAAAAGTTAAATGTAGAGTTAACTAAACCAGACATAAATATAAGTGAAGATAAATATATACAAAAAAATGGAAAATTATTTTTCCCACTTAATTTAATAAAAAATATTGGAGTAGGTGCAGTAGAATTAATACTAAAAGAAAGACATAAAAAACAATTTGATGACATATTTGATTTTATAAATAGGTGTTATGGTAAAATAGTGAATAGACAAGTTATAGAATCATTGATTTATTCAGGAGCATTTGATAGTTTAAATTATAATAAAAGAACATTAATATACAACTTAGATGTAATAATTAATTATGGTGAAATAGGAAGTTTACTTCAAGACGAATTAAAACCAATAATTGAAGAAAAAGAAGAATTTAAACAAGAAGAATTAATGCAATATGAGCTAGATATGTTTGGTTTTTATATAACTACACATCCTATAACTAAATATAAAATAAAATATAATAATTTATCAATAAATGAAATAGAAAATGAAATAAATAAAGATGTTGAATTAGTTTTACTAGTTAATAAAGTAAAAGAAAACACAACTAAGAAAAATGAAAAAATGTGCTTTATAAATGCAATGGATGAAGTATCTAATATAGATTTAGTTTTATTTCCAAAAGTATATGAAAAAAATCAAAATATAAATAGATTAGATGTTATTCATTTGTTTGGTAGAGTAGAAAAAAGATTTGATAAAGTACAGATAATAGTAAATAAAATGGAAATATTAAAAGGAGACTAGTCTCCTTTTAAATTTCTTTCAATTATATTTAGAATATAATCTTGGTGTTCTTCATCGCTATTTTTCCACAGTATTTCAAAGAAAACACCCAAACCAGGAAGTGTTATTTCATCATTTTCATTCATTGAAGAAATTATAGCTTCTTTTATATCATTTTTAGAATTGTTTTTAAAATTATTAATAATACTTTTTCTTATATCAATATTCATAAATACCTTCCTTTCTAATTATATACTGAATATAATTTTTAAAAATTATTCATTACATAACTTGAAAATTAGAAGAATTATATTTGTTACCAACTAAAGATTCTAAAGAACTAACTCTTTTTTCAAGAGAAGATACTTGACTATTTAAATTAGATAATTGTTGTTCAATACTATTGGAACTTGTTTGATAACCATAGTTTGTAGCCATTGGCATTTGATTAGAACCAATAGGCATTATAGGACCTGGCATTGCTGGCATTTGACCTGGCATGTTAGGCATCATTCCTTGATAAGTAGGATAAATTGGATATGGAACAGCTCCACAGTTTCTGTCTTTTTTCATTTTACACTCTCCTTTATTTCTAATTAATTATATGCTTAATAAAAAAATAGGTGCATATCTTTACTTTTAATATAAATAATGTAAAATATTTATTGGAGGACAATTATGAGATTAAAAAAAGTAAAAGGCGCACAAGAAAAAATAAATAAAAGTAAATATATTATAAAAAATCCTAAAGATTATAAAGGAAAATATAATGAGTTATTTAACAATGATAATAAAATCGAAATAGAAATTGGAATGGGTAAGGGAAATTTCATAATAGGCAAAGCATTAAAAAATCCTGACATAAATTATATTGGAATAGAAAAATTTGATAGCGTAATGGTAAGAGCAGTAGAAAAATTAGAAGATATGGAAATAAAAAATTTAAAACTAATAAAAATAGATGCAGAAGAAATAGAAGAAATATTTGATAAAGAAGTAAGCACAATATACCTTAATTTTTCAGACCCATGGCCTAAAAAAAGACATATAAAAAGAAGACTTTCTAGTGATAATTTCTTAAAAAAATATGATGGTTTATTTAAAAGTGAAAAAAGAATTATAATGAAAACAGATAATAGAAAATTATTTGAGTATTCAATTAAATCATTTACAGATTATGGATATAAAATAGAAGAATTATCACTAGATTTATATAATGATGATATTATAGACAATGTTCAAACAGAATACGAATCAAAATTTGTTTCACTAGGACAAAGAATTTATATGATAAAAGTTTATAAAGAAGTGTAATTATTAAATTACAACTTTTTTTAGTATTAACTGGAAAAAAATATATATTAATGTTATAATTAATACGGTGATAATATGGAAATCTATGAATTATCAAACATATATAACGATTTTAACAAAAGAATATTAGAACTATGGAGGTTACTTTGACGTAGATTCTAAAACTAAACAAATACATGATTTAGAATCAAAAATGTTACTTCCTAATTTTTGGGATTCAAAAAAAGATAGCGAAGCTACTATTTCACAACTAAATGATTTAAAAAATAAAATAGAAAAAACAAAAAACTTGAAAAATAAAATAGAAAGTAATTTAGAATTTCTTGATTCCATAAAAACTGATATGGATTTAGAAATAAAAAAATTACTAGAAGAAGATGTTGAAGTAATAAAAAAACAATTAGAATTACTTGAAATAGAAACTCTTTTAAATAAACCATATGATTCATGTAATGCAATTTTAGAAATACATTCTGGTGCAGGTGGAACAGAAGCTTGTGACTGGGCAGAAATGCTTTATAGAATGTATCAAAGATGGTGTGAAAAAAAAGGATATAAGATTGAAGTAACAGATATGCAACAAGGTGATGAGGCTGGTATAAAAAGTTTGACAGCCATTGTAAAAGGAATAAATGCATATGGATACTTAAAAAATGAAAAGGGAATACATAGACTAGTAAGAATTTCACCTTTTGATTCAAATTCGAGGAGACATACGTCATTTGCAGGAATTGATGTAACACCATTGTTTGATAATGAAAAAATAGATATAGAAATAAAACCATCAGATATAAGAGTTGATGTGTATAGAAGTAGCGGATGCGGTGGACAGGGAGTAAATACAACAGATTCTGCAGTAAGAATAACACATATTCCAACAAAAATAGTTGTAACTTGCCAAAATGAAAGAAGTCAAATTCAAAATAAAGAAAAAGCTATGGAAGTTCTTATGAGTAAATTATACAAATTAGAAATTGAGAAAAGAAATAATGAATTAAAAAATATAAAAGGTTCATTAGATGATATAAATTTTGGTTCACAAATAAGAAGTTATATAATGTGCCCTTATACACTTGTAAAAGATCATAGAACAAATGTAGAAGTTACAAATGTAAACAGTGTACTCGATGGAAATATAGATGTGTTTATAAATAGTATTTTGAAGGAAGGATAGTATGTTGTTTAAAAAAAGAAAAAATGAAAAATTAATACTTGAACAAATATATTCTAAAACAAGGTTAATTAGATATTCCCAATTTATAATAGGCTTATTATTAGTTTCAGTAGCGTTTAATGCATTTATTCTACCAAATGATATAGTGTATGGCGTAAGTGGAATAGGTGTTATTTTAAATAAGACACTTAATATATCTCCATCACTGGTAATTTTAATTGGAGGTATTGCTTTATTAATATTAAGCTTTATAGTACTAGGAAAAGAAAAAACTAAAAATTCGATAGTGGGTTCACTTCTATATCCTGTGTTTGTAGAACTTACAAGTTGGATAGTAAAATATATTGATTTAGGTTCAACAGAAACCGTAGTTGTAGTATTGTTTGGAGCTGTTATAAGTGGTGTTGGTTTTGGGCTAATATTTAAATCAGGATTCACGACAGGTGGAACCGATATATTAAATCAAATAGTTTCAGAAAAAGCAAAAGTTTCTATTGGTAAATCAATGATATTTACAGATGGAGTAATAATAGTTAGTTCGCTTTTCGTATTTGGATGGCAAAAATTTATTTATTCAATTATAAATATGTATATAATAAGTGTTATGACAGATAAGGTAATACTTGGTATATCAAGCTCAAAAACTTTCTATATAATTACAGAAAGAGAAGACGAAGTAAAAAAATTTATACTAGATTATTTAAGCCATGGAATTACTGTGTTAGAAGCAAGAGGTGGGTATACAAATTCAAAACAAAAGGTTATAATGTGTACAATACCTACAAAAGAATATTTCAAAGCAAAAGAAGGTATTCATGCTATAGATAAAGAAGCTTTTTTCATAGTTACTGATGCGTATGAAGTTTATGGAGGTGCATAAAATGGATTTAATTAGATTTAAAAATGTAACTAAAAAATATAAAAACGGTGTAACTGCCGTTAATGATATTAGTCTTTCAATACAAAAAGGTGATTTTGTATTTATAATAGGATCAACAGGTTGTGGTAAATCATCACTTATAAAGATGCTTTATAGAGAAGAAAAACCAACATCTGGTAAAATCTTGTTGGGTGGAATAGATGTAGCTAAATTAAAAAATTGGAGAGTTTATAAAATAAGAAGAAAAATAGGAGTTGTATTTCAGGACTTTAAATTACTTCAAAAACTTACTGTATATGAAAATGTGGCTTTTGCACTAGAAATATTTGGACTTCCAAAATCAGAAATATTTAAAAGAGTAACAAAAGTACTAGATTTAGTTGGATTAAAAAATAAAGCAAAACAATATCCTACACAATTATCAGGTGGAGAACAACAAAGAGTTGCAATTGCACGTGCTATTATAAATGAACCAAAACTACTTATTTGTGATGAACCAACAGGAAACCTAGATGAAACAACTAGTATGGAAATAATGGAAGTATTAAATGAGGTTAATAAAATTGGAACTACAATAATTATGGTTACGCATGATACTGAAATTGTAGATAAAATGAAAAAAAGAGTTATTTTACTTGATTCAGGTAGAATTTTAAAAGATTATGAGAAAGGAACTTATGTACATGAAAGCAATTAGAATTTTTGGAAGAAATATAAGGGATGCATTTAAAAGTGTTTTTAGAAACTTTTCGCTTTCATTTGCTTCAATCTCATGTATAACAATAACTCTTTTAGTAGTAGCAATCGCAGTAATACTTTCATATAACGTAAATAACTTTACAAAACTAGTTGAACAAGATGTAACAATTGTTACATTTATGGATAAAGATACAACCAAAGAAAAAGCAGAAGAATATGTGGAAAAAGTAAAACATTTAGATGGTGTTGAAACTGTTGAATATCAATCAAAAGTACAAATTGCAGAAGAAATGATGGAATCATCTGATGTTTATAATAACATAATGAATGAATGGAAAGTGGATGGAAAATGGGTAGAAAAAGAAATACCATTACAACCAACTTTACTTGTTAAAGCAACATCATTAAAGAAAATAGATGGTGTAGCAAAAGAAATACAAAATCTAGATCCAGATAAAACAACAATTAAATTAGTTAAATATGGTGAAGACATGGTTAAACAATTAATTTCTTTATTTGATATAGTTAGAAAAATAAGCGTTGGAGTAGTAGTAGCTTTAATAGTAGTTACAGCATTCTTAATTTCAAATACAATCAAAATAACTATATTCTCAAGAAAAAAAGAAATAGAGATAATGAGATTAGTTGGAGCTTCAAATATAAATATAAAAATACCATTTATATTTGAGGGGTTGTTTTTAGGAGTACTTGGTTCAATAATACCAATAATTGCAACTACCTATGGTTATGTTGCAATATTCAAAAACTTCAATGGTCAATTATTCTCGCCATTTATAAGATTAATAACACCAGAACCATTTATCTATTTAGTTTCAGGTATATTATTATTAATAGGTATGTTAGTAGGTATGTTTGGAAGTTATCTAGCTGTAAGAAAACATTTGAAAATATAAAAAAAGTACTTCATTTCGAAGTACTATTTTTTTATTACATCTTTATTTTTTTGACTTAGTGTCATAATACATCCAATTAATGAAATAATAGAATATATAATTAGAACTAATCCTATTGAAGAGAATACTAAGTTAGATTTAAGTATTACATATAATCCTATTAATATAAGAATAATTGAAACAACTAATAAACTAATCCAAATTTTAGATTCAATTTTCTTTAAATTAAGAGATATTACTAATTTATTAATACCACTTATCAATATCCATGCTCCAATAAAAATTCTAAATACAAGTTCAATTATTGAACTACATATTATTAATATAAATCCAATTACAACACATATTATACCAAAGGTTAAAACAGAGTCATGATTAATATCATCTTTTGCCTTAACTGCTTCAATTATTTTTACAACCCCAATAGTTATCATAATTATACCAAATATGTATGATATAAAAGCAACAATTCCATTTGGATTTAAGAATAATATAAGACCAACAATCAAAAATAGTAAAGAACTAATTAAATTAGATGGCTGTTTCATTATTTTTGACATATATTCACCTCAAGCATAATTCTACACCTAAATATCAAAAATTACAACTTATTCTAAAACACAATAAAAACCTTTTTCAGTTAAATTATTATTTAAATAATCTATTGACACGTTTTTATCAACATTTAATTTAGAAAGGCTATCATTGGTATCGGACATAGTTACACTTATATTACAAAGAATATCTTTTTTATTTCTTATTAAAACATAATTCGAACCTTTAATTGAATCTATTACAATCTTTTTTTCTTTTTCAAAATAAGAATATAAATCATCCATATACTTTAACATATCACTATCAAATATAATTTTTTTAGTAGTAGAATAGTTGATAAGCTTTTTTTTATTAAAAATATAAATTTCGTTATCTATTTCTTTTCCATAAATAGTTGAATAATTAGTTTTAGAACATTTTAAAGTTTCATTAGAACACCCACAAATAAAAAATATTAAAAATAAACTTATAAATTTCTTCACTTAACATCACTACTTTATTAATATGTGAATGTCATGGAAAAAATAATATTAGTAGACGGAAATAACTTACTTTTTAGAAGTTACTATGCAACTGCATATAATGGTAATTTTATGAAAAATAGTAAAGGGTTTCCAACAAATGCATTATTTGGGTTTTCAAATATGATAAATAAAATAATTTTAGAAGAAAAACCAACATATATTTTAGTTGCATTTGATAAAGGAAAAACATTTAGGCATGAAAAATATAGTGAATATAAAGCTGGTAGAATAGAAATGCCAGATGAATTAAGACTTCAGTTCCCTATAGCAAAAAAATTACTTGAATTAATGGGAATTAAATATTATGAAATAGAAAATTATGAAGCCGATGATATAATTGGTACATTTTCAAAGTTTTGCGATAATACAAAATATACAGGAACTATTATAAGTAGTGATAAAGATTTATTACAATTAATAACGGATAGTGTTGATATTAAATTACTTAAATCAAAAGATTATATAAGATATAATCCAGAAAGTTTTTATGAAGAATATAAGATAAAACCAATAAATATAATAGATTTAAAATCACTTATGGGAGATAGTTCAGATAATATAAAAGGTGTTAAAGGAATTGGTGAAAAAACAGCTTTAAAACTACTTCAAGAATATAAGACTTTAAACGGTATATATGAAAATATAGATAAAATTAGTGGTAAAACAAAAGAAAAATTAATAGATGGAAAAAATGATGCATATATAAGCTATGAACTTGCTACAATTGTTACAAACGTACCAATAGAAATAAGTATAGATGATATAAAATATAAAGGAAATCAAGCTGGACTTAATGATTTATATGAAGAACTAGAATTTTATTCATTTTTAAAAAAAGATAAAGTAGAAAAGGAAATTACAAAACCTTTTGATGTAAAAATAATTAAAAATATAGGCGAAATAAACGTAGAAGGAGATTGCGCAATTTACCTAGAAATTCTTGGAACTAATTACCACAATTCAAAAATATTAGGTATGGGAGTATATAATGAAAATAGTAGTATTTATATACCGTTAGAAATTTTAAAACAACAACCTGATTTTTTGCTAAAGAATAATAAATATACATATGATATAAAAAAAACTTATGTTTCATTTAAGTGGAACAATATAAATATAAATAATATAAACTATGATGCAATGATAGCAGGTTATTTACTTGATTATAATGTAAAAGATGATATTGCATATTTAGCTAATCAATTTGACTATGATATTCCTTTCTATGAAAATATATATGGAAAAAATAATAAACTTAGTGAACCAAACAACATTGATATAATTGCTTATAATTCAGTATTAAAAGCAAAATTTATATATGAAACTTATAATATATTTAATGAAAAATTAAATAATGAAAATATGATTGAGTTATTTAATGATATAGAAATACCACTTTCTTATACGTTAGGTGATATGGAATATAATGGAGTATATGTAGATAAAGAAATATTAAATCAAATGGGTATTGAAATAAAAAATAAGATATTTGAAGTAGAAAAAAATATATATGAAATCGTTGGACATGAATTTAACATTTCTTCACCACAACAATTAGGAACAGTTTTGTTTGAAGAATTAAATTTACCATCTAAGAAAAAAGGAAAAACAGGATATTCTACCGCAGCAGACGTTTTAAATAAATTGGTTGATAAACATCCTATTATAAATATGATAATAGAATATAGAATGCTTACAAAATTATATAATACATATATAGAAGGATTAATTTCATCAATACATCCAGATGGAAAAGTGCATACAATTTATACACAAACTTTAACTCGCACAGGTAGACTATCTTCAATAGAGCCAAACTTGCAAAATATTCCAATTAGATATGAATATGGTAAATTAATACGAAAAGCTTTTTTACCTTCGCCCAATTCACTTATTTTAAGTTCTGATTATTCACAAATAGAACTTAGGGTACTTGCACATATGGCAAATGTAGAAGCTTTGATAGATGCATTTAATAATGATATTGATATTCATACAAAAACAGCAAGTGATATATTTAATGTACCAATTAGCGAAGTCACAAAAAGTATGAGAAGAATTGCCAAAGCTGTAAATTTTGGAATTATTTATGGAATTAGTGGGTATGGTCTTTCTGAAAATTTAGGAATAAGTACTAAAGAAGCTTCAAACTTCATAGAACAATATTTAAATACGTATCCAGGAATAAAAACATATATGGATGAAACTATAAAAAAAGCTCATGAAAATAAATATGTAAAAACATTATTCAATAGAAAAAGAAATATTCCAGAACTTGATAATAAGAATTATATGATAAGAAGTGGAGCAGAAAGAATAGCTTTAAATACACCAATACAAGGAACAAGTGCTGATATAATTAAAATAGCAATGGTTGAAGCCTCAAAAAAATTAAAAGAAAGTAATATGAAAACAAAAATGATTTTACAAGTACATGACGAATTAATATTTGATGTTTTTAAAGACGAATTAGATATGGTTAAAGAAATAGTTAAAGAAACTATGGAAGGTGTTTGTAAAATGAGTGTACCTTTAAAGGTTGATATTGAAGTAGGAACAGATTGGTATGACACAAAATAATGTTTACAAATCATTAAATATAATGTATAATTTATTTAGAATTGAGGTAAAACTATGAAAAAAAATAAAACATTCATATTTATTATTCCATTCATATTTATTTCTTTTTTATGCTTTATAAATAATGTAGAGGCAAAAAAAGAATCAGTATCGCAAACCGTCACCTCTAATATATCAAATACTGCAGAGGTAAGCACAAGTTCAGATGATGTTAAACTTTATAGAACAGTAAGATGTGGTAATACTGAATTGCCAGAGAATTTAGTAAAATTAATATCTATTGCTATAACAGCAATTCAAGTAGTAACACCACTTATATTAATAGTTACTGGAATGGTTGATTTTTTAAAGGCAACAACATCTTCAAATGAAGATGGAATAAAAAAAGCTCAACAAACTTTCGTAAGAAGATTGATAGCAGGGGCAGCAGTATTTTTTATAATTCTAATTGTTAAAATAGTAGTTGGACTTATAAACACCAAAGATAGTGGTAATGCAATTAAATGTATTGATAGTATTCTTAATTTTAAATCGTATGATGATCAAAGAGATGAAGCAATTGAAAATACAGCTTCAAGTTGTATAGAATTATATAAAAATGGAAAAGATTATAATAATTGTATATGTGGACTTGCAGTTACAATCTATAACACTGAAGGTGGAAAAATTCCAGACAGTATTAAAAAATATGATGAATTAAATAAATTAGTACAATCATATGAAGGAATAAATAATTTGTCTGAATGTCCAAAATAAAAAAATTGATGATAGAGAAAAGTAATAAATATATTATTTAATAGAAAGCTAATGGTTGATGGAAATTAGTAATAAGTATTTATGAATCTACTCTTGAAAGACTTGAAAACAAGTCCGGTCGACTAAAAGATCGTTATAAAAATTAAGATAAAAAGAGGATGGTACCGTGCTATAAGATAAAAGCACTCCTTACACATGCTCTTTTTCTATATATAGGAGGAAAATATGATAGATATAAAATATATAAGAGAAGATAAAGAAAAAGTAAAAGAAAATATAAGAAAAAAATTTCAAGATGAAAAACTAGAAATAGTAGACGAAATAGAAAAATTGGATAAAGAATATAGAGATATAAAAAAACAAGGTGATGATTTAAGAGCTTTAAAAAATTCTAAAAGTTCACTTATTGGAACTCTTATGAGAGAACAAAAAAAGAACGAGGCAGAAAAAATAAAATTAGAAATATCTGAATATGGAAAAAAGATAGAAGAATTAACACAAAAAGAAGAAGAGTTATCTAAAGTAATAAAGGAAAAAATGATGATTATACCTAATTTCATTGATAAAAGCGTACCTATTGGAAAAGATGATAGCCAAAATGTAGAAATAGAAAAATTTGGAGAACCAATAGTACCAAACTATGAAATACCATATCATGCAGATATTTGTGAGAAACTTAGTGGATTAGATAAAGCATCAGCAGGTAGAACAAGTGGGAATGGTTTTTATTATTTAACTGGAAATATTGCAAGACTTCATTCTGCAATGTTATCGTATGCAAGAGATTTTATGATTAATAAAGGATTCACATATTGTATACCTCCATTTATGATAAGAGGGGACGTAGTTGATGGTGTAATGTCTTTTAAAGAAATGGATGAAATGATGTATAAAATAGAAAATGAAGATTTATATTTAATAGGTACATCAGAACATTCTATGATAGGAAGATTTAAGGGTCAAATAATAAAAGAAGAACAATTACCTTTAACTTTAACTTCATATTCACCATGTTTTAGAAAAGAAGTCGGATCACATGGAATAGAAGAAAGAGGTCTTTATAGAGTTCATCAATTTGAAAAACAAGAAATGATTGTTATATGTAAATTAGAAGAATCAATGGATTGGTATAATAAAATGTGGCAATTTACGGTTGAATTTTTTAGAAGCTTAGATGTTCCTGTTAGAACACTTGAGTGTTGTAGTGGAGACCTAGCTGATTTAAAAGTAAAATCTTGTGATGTTGAAGCATGGAGCCCAAGACAAAAGAAGTACTTTGAAGTTGGATCTTGTTCAACATTAGGTGATGCACAAGCAAGAAGATTGAGTATAAGAGCAAAAGGAGAAAATGGTAATTACTTAGTTGCAACATTAAATAATACTGTACTTGCAACACCAAGAGGTTTAATTGCTGTACTCGAAAATAATTATCAGAAGGATGGAAGCATAAAGATACCAAAAGCCTTACAACAATATATGGGAGGATTAGAAGTTATAAAATAAGCAAGATTTTGCTTATTTTTTGTGTAATTAGTGTAAAATCTTTAAAATTGATAATTAATTATTTAAAAATAGTGTAATATTTAATTTAGATATGCTATAATCATAAAGGATAGATATGGAATTCTTAAAAGCTATACAAAGAATTTATATCCAAAAATGCTAAAAAGAAAGAGGTAGAATTATGGGATTTATTAAAGCATTTACAGGCTCATTAAGTAGTACTTTTGCTGATCAATGGAAAGATTTTTATGTACCAGTACAAGGTGTTCCAGCAACAGCAGCAGTATTTAGTGCAGTACCACAATCACAAAACAATGGACGTGGTGAAAATTATAAGGGTAATGAAAATATCATTACAAATGGTAGTAAAATAGTTGTTCCTGAAGGAACTGCATTAATAACTATGCAAGATGGTCAAATTACAGGTATGATCGCAGAACCAGGTGGATTTGAGTTTAGATCTGACGATATTAATTCTCAATCAATTTTTGCAGGAAATGGTATTTTAGGACCTACTATTAAATCATCATGGGAAAAATTTAAATTTGGTGGACAACCTGGAAGCCAACAATTAGCTTTCTATGTTAATTTAAAAGAAATACCAAACAATAAGTTTGGAACTCAATCAGAAATTTATTGGGATGATGCTTTTTTTGGAACACAAGTAGGAGCAGTTACAAGAGGTACATATACAATGAGAATTGTGGATCCTCTACTATTTGTTAAAAATTTTGTTCCAACTCAATATCTACAACCAAATGCACCAATATTTGATTTTGCAGATATGGATAATGATGCAGCTTCTCAATTATTTAATGAAGTTGTAGGTAGTTTATCAGCTGCTTTCTCAAATTATACAAATGATCCAAGTAAAGGAAATCGTATGTCAAGAATCCAAGGGGATCAAATGGGATTCGCGCAAAGTCTTTCATTGGCAGTAGAAGATGGATATAGATGGAAAACTGATAGAGGTTTAGAGATTGTTAAAACTGCAATTCTTTCTATTGAATATGATGAAGATACTAAAGAATTAATGAAAGATGTAAAAAAAGCAGATGCATTATCTGGCGCAAGAGGGAATTCATTTATGCAACAATCAGTTGCAAGAGGTATTCAATCAGCTGGTGAAAATGGCGGAGGAACTGCAATGGCATTTATGGGAATGGGAATGAATGCAGCAGGTGGAATGATGCAAGGTGTTCAACAACAACCAACTCAAAGTTCATATCAACCACCATTTGCTCAAACTCAAGCTCCAGTTCAACAAGCTGAACCTACACAAACTCAATCAATGCAATCAGATCCTTATGAAGAAATAAAAAAAGCAAAAGAATTATTAGATGCTGGTATTATTTCTCAAGAAGATTTTGACGCTAAAAAGAAAAGTTTATTAGGAATTTAGTTTATGCAAGGAAGTAATTTAGAAAATATTACTCCTGATTTAAGCAACACAAATAGTTCATCAGATGCACCTACAATTGTTCAGACAGATGTAGGTGCTAAAGATGGACAAAATAAGTGTCCAAAATGTGGCGCAACGGATATTTCATTAAATGTAAATACAGGAAAATTAAGATGTAATTTTTGTAGATACGAATTTGAACCAGAAAAAGTAGCAGGGTTAGAAACCGATATCAGTCAATTAAAAGGTGAGGTGATTGGTTCGGGTGCAACAGATATTGTTGCAGATACAAAT
>CAJMOW010000018.1 GCA_905215145.1 uncultured bacterium
TGTTGCTCTATTTTCACCTACACCAATTCCAATTCCTATTAATGCGTTTCCTCTTTTTTCCATTACAGCTTTAACGTCTGCAAAGTCAAGATTAATAAGTCCTGCAACTGCAATTAAATCTGAAATAGATTGTACACCTCTTCTTAAAACATTATCAACTTCTCTAAATGATTCTAGTAAAGGTGTTGTTTTATCTATAATTTCTCTTAATCTATCATTTGGAACAATTATTAATGTATCTACATGTTTTTTTAATTCTTCAAGTCCACTTAAAGCATTATTCATTCTTTTTTTACCCTCGAATGAGAATGGTTTTGTAACGATACCAACAGTCAATGCCCCTAATTGTTGAGCTATATCTGCTATAACTGGAGCTGCTCCTGTACCTGTTCCACCACCCATTCCACAAGTAATGAAAACCATATCAGCGCCTTCTAGTGCTGCTTCAATTTCTGCTTTTGATTCTAGTGCTGCTTCTTTTCCAATTTCTGGTTTTGCTCCTGCTCCAAGTCCATTTGTAAGTTCTGCTCCTATTTGAATCTTAACTGGCGCTTTAGAACTTTTCAAAACTTGCAAATCTGTATTAGCAACAATAAATTCAACTCCTTTTACGCCTGATTCTATCATTCGGTTTACTGCGTTACCGCCTCCACCGCCAACTCCCACTACTTTTATTTTTGCTAATTGATCTGTTTCTAATTCAAACATTTAATTTCCTCCTATTCGCCAAAAAAGTATCCAAATACTTTACCTAACATTGATTCGTTTGAAACATTTATTAAACTTTTTTTTGTAGATGATAATATTTCCATATCGGTATCACTTACCATCGTATAATTTTTACCTTTTATTTTTAATTTGTTTATGAAATATACTATGTTACCAACTGCAGATGAATATTTATTATTTCTAATTCCTATTAATCTTACATTTCCTATTATAACATCTTTTCCAAAAATATTTTCAGCAACAAGTTCAAAATGACTCATATTGCTTACTCCCCCTGTTATAATAATATATTCCATTTGACGATTTGTCAATTCCAAAAGCTCTTTTTTTGCTAAAGTTAGAATTTCTTCTATTCTAGACATAGTAATTGTAGATACTTCTAGTTGTTCTATATTCTTATGTCCTGGTAATTCATAAATCTCTGAACTACTTGCATATTTTTTATGAGCTAGCGCAAATTTTTCTTTTATTTTTTTTGCTACTTCTAGATCTATTTTATACATATAAGAAATATCGTTATCTATATCTCTTCCAGCCATACCTATAATACTTGTTTTTATAAGTATATTTTTATTATATACTGAAACTGTTGTTGTTTCAGCTCCAATATTTATAATTGCACCTATTTTTTCTTCCATTCCTTTATTTTTTAGTGCATTAATGTCACCAATACTGTTTAGTGAAATATCTACGACTTCTATACCAATTGCTTCAATCAAGCCAACTACTGAGTAAATGTTTTTCTTTGGGGTTGTTATAAGTATTGCCCTTGTTCTAAGAGTATTACCAGTTAATCCTTTTGGATCTTTTATTCCTGTTTTGCTATCTACTGAAAAATCTATTGGTACTATAGTAACCATTTCTTTTGTTGATGATATCTTTCCTTTCACTGCTTGTCCTAATACTTTTACAACATCATCACCTGTCACTATTTTATTTTCATTATTTATTTTTATTTCACCATCTATTTTAGTGAATTCTGCAAAATAACTTGGTATTGTAGTAATAACTTTTTTTATTTTTATTCCAAGCATATTTTCTACTTCACTTATTGCTTTTTGTAAAGACATAGTTGCAGAATTTACATCTGTTATTAATCCTTTTTTTATTCCTTTTGACTTAACTGATGAAGCTGCAAGAAGATTTAGTTTACCTTTAAATAGTTCAGAAGTAACTACTTTTATTGAATCTGAACCAATGTCCACGCTTGTATAAATATGCTTCACCTGTACCATCCTCCTATAATCTATTTATAATTATACTATATTTAAGTAAAAAAAAAAAGAAAAAATTAGAAAATAATCTAATTTTTGAAAATTTCAAAGTATTCTCCCGAATCTAAATATAATACTCCTTTAGAATTATTAAATGTTTTTACTATATTAATGTAATTGTTTATTTTCTCAAATGTATTAAGTGTTAAATAAACATAGTTACCATCATTCATAGTAAATAAAAATCTTGTTTCATCGACTTCATTTTTGTCATATTTGATTTCTGAAACTCTTTTTAATACGTCATAATCAATTTCAGATATTTTTTTTATAAATTTTTCATATAAAGTATCTGGAATCATATTTATTAAAACTGGTGCTTCAAGTTTTTCTTGTACTGTTTTTCCATCTAATAAAACTGTTTCATTACTTGAACTATTGTAAAATAATGGTCTGTTTTCTTCTACTTCTATATATAAAATAGTGAATGATTTTTTATATACTTTAGCACTTTTTATATACACATTTTTTTCTAATCTATTTTTAATTGTTGAAGATAGATTTAAAAATGTATTGGGGTAATTTGATACTTTCGCAATATCAATTATTTCTTGCTCTGTTAATTTTTCATTTCCTGATATATATATATTTGTTATATTTTGTTTAAAAAATGATATTGCAGCAAAAATAATTATTGAAAAAATCAACAAAAACATTAATAGTTTTTTGTACTTTATTTTTACTTTTTTTACTTGTTTTGTTTTTTTGTTATTTTTAGTAGATTTGACATTTTTTTTAGTATTTTGTTTATATCTATCACTTCTACTAGCCATATTATCACCTTTTATTCTACATATTCTTGTTCAACTTTAAGTTCTATATTATATTTTTCTTTTATTTTGTTTTGTATTTCATTTATTAAGGTATATACATCTTTTCCAGTTGCATTTCCTTTATTTATTATAAAGTTAGCATGTTTTTCGCTTACTTGCGCTCCACCTATTATTTTACCTTTATATCCTATTTCTTCTATTAATCTTCCTGCATAATCATTTGTAGGATTTCTAAATACTGAACCTGCTGATGGATATTCAAGTGGTTGGCTCATAAGCCTTCTTGTTTTTCTTTCTTCTATTATTTCCATTATTTGTTCTTTATTAGCTTTCTTTAATATTAATGTTGCTTCTAGACAAATATAATCTTTATTTTTTTGAAGAAACGAACTTCTATAATGGAAATCTAAATCTTTGTTGTATAAGGTTTTTAATTCTAATTGTGGAGTTAATACTTTTATTTCACTTACAATATATCCCATATCACTATTGTATGCTCCTGCATTCATGTAAACTGCTCCACCTATTGTTCCTGTTGCAAATTCTAATCCTGAGTATCCAAGTTTTGACATTTTATTTGCAAGTCTTATTAAGCTATATCCTGCGCCAACAACTATTTTATTTTCATTTATTATAAGTTCATTCATTTCTTCTAGTTTTATAAGTATACCATCATAATACTTATTTAAAAAAATTAAATTTGAACCGTTACCTATTATTTTATATTTTATATTATTTGCTTTTATAAAATTAATTAAATTTTTGAGTTCTTCAACATTTTTAGGAAATACCATATATTTTGCTGTTGATTCTAATTTATATGTTGTATATTTTTTTAAATCTACATTTTCTAGTATTTTACCACACTTTATTTTTTTTATATTATCTGTTTTCATATTTACTTCCCGTCTATTATATTTCTAATTGTTTCATATATTTTAGTAGCACTTTTTGGAACATATAATTTTTCTAAGTTTTTTTTCATATCTTTTATTTTTTCTTCATCATTTAAAATTTCATCTATTGTTTTAACCAAAATATTTCCATTTAGATCTTTTTCTTCTATTAATATTGCTGCATTGTTACTAGATAAATCTAATGCATTTTTATATTGATGATTGTCTGGTACATAAGGGCTTGGGATTAATATTGATGGTATTTTAAGAGCAATTATTTCACTTAAAGTTGAAGCTCCTGCTCTAGATATAATTATATCTGTATTTTTCATTATTCTTGTCATATTTTCTATATATGGAACAACTTTTACATTTGATGAAAATTTTATTTTTTTTATTTCTTCATATGAATTTTTTCCTGTAACAAAAAGTATTTCATAATTTTTATTTTTAAATAAATTCATGGCTTTTATTAATATATCATTTATTTTTGTAGAGCCTAATGAACCCATTACAAAAAGTGCTAATTTCTTATTTGGATTTAATCCAAATTCTTCTTTTTTTTGAGCTGGTTTATTTATTGCATCTTCACTACAAGGATTACCAGTAAAAACGCATTTATATTCAGGAAAATATTTTATTGATGATTTTAATGATACACCTATTTTAGATACATATTTACTTAAAAACAAATTACATTTACCTGGTATACTGTTTTGTTCATGTATAAATGTTTTATAACCTAACTTTTTTGCAGCATAAATAACAGGTCCTGTTACATATCCACCTACCCCTATAACTATGTCTGGTGAAAATTCTTTAATCATATTTTTACATTGTTTGTAACTTCTAAATAAATATTTGATTGTTTTAACATTTTTTAGTAGTTTTTTTCTATTAAACCCATATATTTCTATTGTTTTAAATGGAATATTATATTTTGGAATTATGTCTTTTTCCATTCTATCATGTGTACCTATATATAAAAACTCACTGTCTGGTTCAAATTCTTTTATTTTGTTTATTATAGCAAGTGCTGGATAAATATGTCCACCAGTTCCCCCGGCGCTTATTATTACTCTCACATTATCACCTTCTTGTTCATTATACCATAATAATATTCGTTTTAAAACATAATTAGAACATGTTACAAAAAATGAATATTTGATTTATATTTTTGTATAATATATAATGTTTTTAGTTAATAAGGTGATTAAATGAAGTCAATTAAATTTAATATAGAAAATGAGTTTATTATAAAAAAATCAAAATTCATTACAAAGCTATATTTTGTAACTAGTGAAATTGAAATCAAAAATATTTTAGATGAAAATAAAACTGAGTACAAAGATGCAACTCATATTTGTTATGCATATATTTTAAATAATGTTGAAAGATTTAATGACGATTCAGAACCCTCTGGTACAGCAGGAATGCCTATATTAAATGTTTTAAAAAATAATAATTTAAATAATGTTTTATGTATTGTAATAAGATATTTTGGTGGTATAAAATTAGGAGCTGGTGGATTAATTAGAGCGTATTGTTCATCAGTAAGTGAAGCATTAAATAAAACTGAAATTATAAATGTTGTAAATGGAAAGAAAATAGAACTTACTTTTTCTTATGATGATATAAAAAAAGTTAACCATATTATTAATGGTATAAATATCGTTGATAAACAATTTGATGAAAACGTTAAATACATTATTATTGTAAAAGAAAAAAATGTTAATTCTTTAATAAATCAACTAACTGAATTATGTAATATAAAAATAAAAGAAAACACTTTAATTAAAGACTAAAGTGTTTTTTTATTTATTATTTCATCATCTTCATTTAACATATCATTTAAATGTTTAATTTTATCTGATATAGAAGCAAGTTCAATTTTCCTTGTATCTTCTATATTAGTTTGTGGTAAATATTCTAAATCTATATTAAATCCATCTATTTTTAAATCGTTTTTTATAGTATATACTTCAAAGAATTTTTCATCGTTTGTTTCTATATAACAAACAGTATTTAGGTTTTCACCATAATTCTTAACTGTTTTTTGTTCTTTTATACCCTCATGAAGATATGATCTTATAAACTTTTCTATTATTTTTTTTCCTAATTCATTTTTAGGGATTCTTACTCTACTATAATTTATTTTATCATTATTATCAATCATTCCAATTGAAATAAAATTTTCTTTTAATGAACCATTACAATTGTCACCTATTGCAGCATACCAATTTTTTAAATTTGTATTATTTTTATATTTAGCAATAAGACTTAAAATTATTTGTTCAAAAAAATCATAATTTTTATCTTTTAAATCATTTACAGTTACATTTATGTTTTTTGTTTCACTCATAGGTAACACCTCATATATCCTTAAACATAATATCATATTTTTATAATTTTTAAAAGACACTTAATAAAAAAATCCAATTTTTTTGGATTTTATTTACTTTTACTTTGCTTTTTTAACAAATCTCTTATTTCTTCTAACAAAATAATTTGTTCATCTTTTTTTACTTCTTCTTTTTCTTCTGATTTTTTAGTGAATTTTGAAACTATTTTTATAAATATAAATATACAGATTGCAACTATCAAAAAATCAATTACATTTTGTATAAACATTCCATAATTAATTGTTGCATTTTTTATTTTTATACTTAAATTAGTAAAATCAAGTCCACCAATAATTATACCAATTAATGGCATTAATATATCATTTACAACTGATGTTACTATTTTTCCAAATGCAGAACCTATAATAACACCAATAGCTAAATCCATTACATTTCCTCTTGAAATAAATTGCTTAAATTCTTTTATTGTTTTATTTCCTTTTTTTAATATTTTATTATCTTTTTTCATATGTACCTCCACTTATAAGATATCATATAAAATAGATTCATTCAATATTTACAAAAATTCTTTTAATTTTTCTATTGAATTTGCCTGAAATTCTAAAAAATCTTCTGCAAGTTTTAATATTTTTTTATCTACTTCTTTACTGTAATCTTTTATTTTTCTTTCCATTTCTATGCTACCCATAGAAATCCCTTTTATAAGCATATCTGCTATTGCAGAATCACTATTATCTTTATTTACTTCTTTAGTAACACCCATTGATGACATCATTTTTGTCATCATTCCTTCACCTTTAGGTTTTTCATCATTTTTTTCTAGCAATTCTTTTGCTTTCGTTTCAAATTCTTGATAATCTTTTAATATTTTTTCTGTTGTATTTTTTATTTTATTATTTTTATCTTTTAGATCCTCTAGTAATGTCGTAATTGTATATGTAGCCATAGATGCATCTTTATATATATGTTTTAATAATTCATTGTTATGTTTCATATTTTTCCCTCCAAATATATATTGAGCAAAAATTTAAAATAAAATGCAAAAAAAGAATTAATTTAATTCTTTCCTAAATTGAAATTTGAACCGCACCACAAAGGTGTGGTTTTTTGATACAATAAAAGAGCCCACCCAGCCAGGAGGACTCATATATGAATTATACCCAATTAACAGAAAAAAAGAAAGTAGAAATAGATATTTTATTAAAACAAGGAATGTCTATGAGAAAGGTAGCTTCGATATTAGAAATAAGTCATTCAACTATATCAAGATACAAAGCAGGAATATATAAAAAAAGAAAGATAGACATAACAGAAAAACATAAAATATTTATCGAGTATCTATATACACATTATGATCGAAGAAATAGTTCAATAGAAGTATGTATATTTATGTTTAAAAAAAGATACCGAGGCATTAAATGCCCATCGATTAAACAAGTTTATAATTGGATTAATGAAGGAAAAATAAATATTAATAAAAATGATATGTGTTATAAAAGAAGAAAAAATAAAATAAAAGGCGGGATGATGACACATACCAAATGGAATTTAGATAATAAAACAGTATTACCAATTAGTTTAAGACCAAAATATATAAATAAAAGAGATGAACCAGGACATTTAGAAATAGATTCAATATTAGGAAAAAAGAACGAACAAGACTCATTAATATCAATTGTAGATAGGTGTACAAGAAGGCTATGGTTAATAAAATCAAATTATAAAAATGAATACTATACGGCAAATCTTATATATAACTATATAATAAAAAATGATATAGATGTAAAATCAATAACAGTAGATAACGGATTAGAATTTCAAGCATTAGGTATAACAGCCAAGAAATTAGGAGTTAAGCTTTATAAATGTGATCCATATTGTTCATTTCAAAGAGGAACTAATGAAAGAACAAATGCATTAGTGAGAAGATATATACCTAAAGGAGAATCGATGAAGTTAAAACCACAAATATATTTAGATGATATTTGTTTTAATATAAATAGTATGCCTAGGAAAATATTTGACTATAAATGTGTTTATGATGTAGAATTAAATTATTACAAATAATGGTGCGGTTGAAATTACAAAAAAGAAAAAGTTGAGAAGTTCAACTTTTACGTTATTGAAAAGTAATTATATATTACTATAAAATTATTATTGAAAGGACGAAAGAAAGGAATGCTAGTTAATTATGAAAAATAAAAAAATAGAAATCACCATAACAGTAATAATACTTGTAGTATTATCATCAGGTTTAATATTTTTAAACCGTGGTAATAACCTTCCAAAACCAGAAGTAACAAGTGGAATTAGAGGTCAATTCGGAATAGATAAAAATATAAATGAAGAGACAATAGATAATTATTTAGATAGAACTGATTCAGTATATAGAGATATGAGAATGCTAAAAGATCCAGGCAATTATGAGGCAATAGGAGGCGATTCATATTTATCTGGTTTTGTAAGAGGATTTGAAGTGGTTCCATATCCATACTTAGTTAATGTAACAGGTCTTCCAGAAGAAGTAGGAAGTAGCTATACTGGTAAAACATTATTCACACAAGTTTCAGATGGTACTTATAAAGCAAACTATGAAGAATCTTTAGATATATTAGAATATCTATTTCCAAAAGATAAAAACATATTTCTAATGTGCGGTGGAGGAGGTTATGCAGGAATGACCAAAAATTTACTTGTTTCATTAGGATGGGATAAAGATAAAATTTATAACGTAGGTGGCTATTGGTATTATAAAGGAAAAAATAATGTTGAAGTTAAAAATATTAAAGATGGAAAAACAACATATGACTTTTGGAAAGTTTCATATCATGATATAAACTTTGAGGAATTAAATGAAAAATAAAATACTTATATTTTCAATAATACTATGTATAGTTATATTTGTATTATTAACTTTCTTATTAATAAAAAAAGAAAATAAAAATGAAATATTTTCTTTAGATGAAAGGTATTATGGAACAAATACATTAAATGAAATTGAAACAAAAGATTTAAACGAATTAATAGATGAAAAAAAATCATTTGCGTTATTTATATATCAACCATTATGTGATACTTCATCTAAATTTGAAAGTATTTTAAAAAAATTTCAAGAAACAACACCTATAAGCTTTTATAAAATAAAATTTACATCAATAAAAAATACAAACCTTGAAAAATATATAAAATATTATCCTTCATTTGTAATTTTTAAAGATGGTAAAATAATTGATTACTTAGAAGCAGATAACGATGAAGATATTGATATTTACAATTCAGAAGAGGCTTTTAAAACGTGGTTATCTACTTATATAAAATTGCCAAGTAAAAAAGAAGAAAATAATGTGACAAATGATACTACATTAGACACCTCATATGATATAAATTTAGATAATGTAGTACGTGAAAAAAACAAAGTTAATATTTACTTATTCTGGGGTGATGGTTGTCCACATTGTAAAAAAGAAAAAGAATTTTTTGAATCAATAAAAACTAAATATGGTAAATATTATAATTTATATACATTTGAAGTTTGGTATAATGAAGAGAATTTGAACATATTAAATGCATTTGCAAGTAGTATGGGAGAAAAAGTTACTGGAGTTCCATATACAATTATAGGATCAAAAACATTTAAGGGTTTTAATGATACTGATGATTATAAACAAAGTATAATAAAAACAATAGAAGAAGAAAAAGATAAAAATTATGATGTGTACTTTGATAAAATAAAAAAATAAAAAGCTTTACTCTGTTACTAAAGGAGTAAAGTTTTTTATTGCATCGACTAATTTAGGATGTTTAATAACAAAATGAATATTAGGATTTTCAGTTTTAGAAATTATAACATAATTGTTTTCTAGTATTATTAATGAAATATTAGAAAAAGTTTTATTTTTTTGAATATTTAGTTTATAATTTTTATTTTTTTTACAATAATCTTTAGTACTTTTTATATGTTCTAAATATTCAGAATAATTATATTTTATTTTTTTATTATAAAAAATATTTTCAAGTGACAAATAAATATTTGAATTACTAAATTCTTCTTTTGTTTTTACAAATATATTATCAGTAATTATATTACTTTTTAAAATTAAATTGATATTTATTTCTTCATCTTTTTTATATTTTAAAATAACATTTATATCTTCCTTAGGAATTTTATTATCATTTAATATTTTTTTTAATAATTTATCGTCAATAGTAAATAAAGGTAAAGAATGTAAAAATCTTCTCCTTTCTCCATTTAATTTTGCATCATTTAATAAAAATGCTTTAAATGTATTTTTATCAAATTCGTTATATATTTCCATAAGAGGAGATGCTTTTTTCAATAACAAATTTGCTTTTTCTTTATAATAGTTTACTTCTTCTTTCTTATTAGTTAAATAATATTTACCTTTATTGTGAAATCCATTTATACATTCACCATAAAGTGCAACTGTACCAGAAGTATAATTTAGATGATTATATATATTATTTTTGCTATCTTTTAAATAGAATGGTGATATTTGACCAGTCATATAAATTGGAATCCAACTTTCAAGTCCTAGCATCATTTCTTTAAATGGTCTATCTAAATTATGAATTATATTTAAATGTAATCCTTTTTTTAAACTCATAGCAATTGCAAACATCCATTTTTTACCAAAATTTATATCCTTAGCCATATCTTCCATAGGCATGTCACTACACATAAAGATATCTTCCTTAGATTTAGATAAAACAGTAGCTTTAAAGAAATCTAATTCTCCATTTTTCATTTCTTCAATACCATAATAATTTCTTGTTTTTGATCTATAAAAAGGTATATTTGGAACTTTTAATTTGTCAAATTTTATAGCTTTAATATAATCATTTAAATCGAAACTATCAAGTTTATTCAAAAAATCATTTATTTGAGTGTTGCTTTTTGATTGTTTTGTAAGCCAATTATATAATGAATTACATATTTTTTTTAAATCTGTTGCATCACATTCAAGTATTATTGATAATTTTTGAATGCTATCTTTGTTGTTATATTTTTCAAATATATAGTTACAAATTCTTTTACTGAAATCTTCTGAATCCGATGGTTTTGTTTTTCCATATCTAATTCTTGAAATATGTGAAGAATCAAATGCAATATATTTTGACATTTCGTTTATATTGATATTCATTGTAGATATTAAATTATTAAAATTTTCGTAATTAAAATAATTATATTCATTAATAGAATTTATAAGTTTCTCTTTAATTTCTTTTTTATTAAGTTTAATATTTTTTTTTAACGAAATATTGTATAGAGCATTTATTAGATTATTTATTTGTATACTGTTTTCTTTAGGAATTCTTTGACCACTACGATATCTACTTATAACAGCTTCTGATATATTTGATTCAATAGATAATTCTTTTGAAGTACAGTTTAATTCTCTTAAGTAATTATTAAGTAAATCTTTAAAAAACATTTTTGACACCTCATATATATTATACTATATATTTAAAAATAACAAAAAAGTTGTCTGCAAAAACATTGATTTAAGTGACAAGTGAGTTGTTATAAAAATATATTTTAATTATAATAATATAAATAAGGAGGGAGATATCATGAAAAGTAAAACAAAAATAATAATCATTATAGTAATATTTGTAGTATTAATTATTTCTGCATTCATTACTATTAAACTTACTAAGAAAGCTGGTGTAAGTATGGGAGGGTTAAATCCTTCTGATAAAACTGATAAAAAAGAAAAAGTGAAAATAGTTAAAAATGAAGTAAGTGAAATAACTTTAGAGGAATACACAAATAATACGTTTACTATGAAAAAACCTAAAGGATGGGTAGTTGAAACAGGTGGTAGTGGTATATATTACGCAATAAGAGTATATGATCCTAATGATGATAGAAATCAAATATTTTTAATGTTGAAGGTACAACCATTACTAAAAAATAATGCGTCGAAATCATCTTGGCAAAATTATTATAGTATGAGTGGATATAATTCTCAATATAAATTATTTGCCGATGCAGTAGTTTTAGATAATCCAACGACAGAAGGTTTTTACCAAAAATTTAATGAAATTTTTACGTTTATTAAATCATTTGATCCAAGTTTTTCAACAATAAATTTTCCAACTATTAACAACTTTAACAAATTAGAAGAATTTGAATCGAGTGCGTCTATGAAAAGTGTTGCTTTGGACAGCAAAGTTTTAAGAGCTACATTTAATGATAAAAATAATAAAGAAGCAGAAGGTATGTTTTTAGCTTCCGTTGTTAATTTTGGCAATAATTATATGGGTGGTGTAGATACAACTTATTATATGGTATATGACATAATGGCCATTACATCTGCAAAAGATAAATTTATAGATTATAAAGATATTTTATTGCAATCAATTAATTCAATAGACTTTAATAGTTCTTATGTTCAAAAAACTATAGATGATGGTAATGCCCAAACTAAACAAGCATTAGAATTAAGCGCTAGTGTACAAAAAGCTTTTGATTCATATATGAATGCTTGGGAAAACAGAAGTAAAACTTATGATATAATGAGTCAAAAACAAAGTGATGCAACTTTAGGTTATGAAAGAGTTTATGATACTGAAAATGGTGATATATATAAAGCTTACAATGGTTTTACCGATGATTATAAAGGCGAAAGATATAAATCAATAACTGATAATATGTATACAGAAAAAACAAGTGGATATATTGAAAAATAGGTGAAATATGAAAAATAAAAAAATTATTTTAATTTGTATTATCATATTTATATTATTAGTTGGTATTTTATGCTTTGTGTTATTTAATAAAAATAATACAAAAACAACAGAAACACCTGAATTAACTGATAAAACAGATACAGAACCAGTCAACTTGCTTGAAGCTGTACTTAAGAAAAATGGTAAAACAAAGCAAGAGGCAAATTATTATACTTTTGCAGGTGGAGAAGTTTTAAATGAAGACTCTTATTTTATAAATTATGCATTTATATCTAATAACAAAGCTTACATTTACGATCCAGAAAAACTAAAAATAGATGAAGTTAGTTACAAAAAGGTGTATGATATTCCAGAAAATATTAAAGTAACAAATATAGGCATTCCATATGGCTCAGATATATACTTTTATGACGATACAGGTAAAAAATATGTAATTTATGATGATAATGTAGATAATAAAGTAAAAGAAGGATATGAAATGTTTGAAAATTCTATATATAAATTCAAAGATACAAATACTGATTTATATTCGGTGGCGCATAATCTTACTAGAAATTATGATATGCGATGCAATCTATTTTATGTAAAAGATAATATAATCTATAAAATAGTAGAAGAATATTATCATTTTACCGAGAAAAGAACAGTTCCTGCAACTACTTATAAAGTAAATGGCAATTATGAAGAAGAAAAAATATTACATATTTATAATGACAGAATAGTAAAAACAGATAAAGGGTTTTATGAATTAATTGATTATTCAGATAATGGAAATGTATATACAACTATTATGAAAATAGATTTATTAACCAAGTTTTATGATGATGTTTTAACTTTTACTTATGATTATGTAGTTTTAAAGGATTATACATTGATTCCAATAAATGATGTAATGAAAAATAGAAGCAAGAAATATTTAAACGATTTTTATTTAGATAGATTAGATCAAAAACCTGTTGAATTTGTAGAATAAAGTGCTGTGCACTTTTTTGCTGTGGAAAACCTTATAAATATAAAAATATTTTATTTTGAGATTAAATTTATTTTTATTTATAAAAAATCTATCTAATAATTTTTATTTGTGGTATAATTAAATCCAAGGTAGGTAATGTTGTATGAAAGACAAAAACAATTCAAAATTAATTAAAAATTGTATAATTTCAGGTGTAATAATAATAGTTGTTGTTCTATCAATATTTTTAATATTCACACTTAAGAAAAAAACAATAAGCAATTCAGAACAATTAACTAAATCACTTAAAGAAATGGGAGTTCAATTCTATGAAGATTTTTATTACAATCAAATAGGGAAAAATGAAACTGAGAGAAAAGTCTTTTTAGAAAAATACAAAGATATTGGAATAAAAGTTAGTTTAGACAATATGCTTCGTTCTAAAAAAACAGAAACTACGGATGAAAATAACCCTTTTATTAATAAAGAAACTAATGAAGAATGTAATAAAAATACTTCAATGGTAGTAATTTATCCAAAAGAACCATATGGAAAAACAGATTATAGTATTGATGTAATATTAGATTGTGGTTTTGAAAGTGAAAAATAGGTGCTTGAAAAAGTACTTTTTTTTTAAAAATATATCTATTGCATGATGACAAAAGTTAAAAAATATTATATAATTATTATGATAGTAAGATGGACGATGATAGTATGGTAGAAACTA
>CAJMOW010000019.1 GCA_905215145.1 uncultured bacterium
TTTGCAAAGTAAAAATAAAAAATTTAAAACTAAGTAATAAAATGTGAAATACTTTTCTAGATTGATTCTCATTTATAGTCGATAAAATTAAAAACTGGAAGGATGTTTGAAGAACATTGTTTATACTGTTAATTGTCTTTGCATTAAATATAATTACTAAAGAATATACCGAACGTTTAGTTATAAATTCTAAAACAGAAGTAGTAAATGAAATAAACCAAAGACATGATAGTATATTAAATCATGTTATTGAAAAATCTCCCGAAGTAGATAGAGTTATTAATTCTGTTTTAGATAATTTAAATATTACCTATGGATTTAATCGTGCATCTCTAATGATTTATCATGATAATATCACAATGACTAATGGGATGCCGTATTTAAGAATGTCTATTTCTCATGAAAGAATAAGAGAAATAAAAATGAAAGTAACTGCTAAAAAAACTGAAATGCAAAATGTTCCATCATCTATGTACTCAGATTTAAATGCAGAATTATTAAAACATGGCCAAGTAATAAGAACTTTAAAATCTTTAGAAACAATTGATAAAAATTCCTATACTAGATGTTTAAATGAAAATATTAAAGGATATATTGTAATTCTTATACGTAATACAGATAATTCCCCATTAGCTGCATTGTGGTGTTTTAGTTGTGATGACGAAGTTCCAACTAGTCCAAATGTAGTACACGATTTAATGGGACAAGGACACGTTATTAGAGATGTATTAAAATACTAGTGATTTATGACAATGGTTTTAGAAAAAGATAAGTTTTATAATGACTTATCTATTGATAAAGAAAATGACAATGTAATTTATAATGATCAGCAACACGTTTATATAGATAAAACAGATGGATCCTATTATATATCTGTTACGACACTAATTCATAATTATACTAATATATTTGATTCTGCTTTTTGATCAGCATATAAAGCATTAGAATCATTAACAGACGATGTAACGTTTGCAGCTTTAAAGAAAGTGTTACTTGCAACTAAAAAATTTGATCCATCTATTTTACATAAACTTAGTATTGATGAATCTCAATTTAATACTAAACGAGAAGAAATCTTACAAAGTTACGAAGATGAAAAAAATAAATCCTGTGAACGTGGCACTAAAATACATGCTAAGTTTGAAAACGCAATGTATCAAAATCCAGAAAAAGAACTAAAAAGATACGGATTAGGTGGGAAATTTAGTGTTAAAAAAGGATATTATCGACTTGATACAGAAAAAGCAGTATATCCAGAATTTCTTATTAGTGTAAAATCAAGAGATGGCGTATTGAGAGTTGCAGGACAAATTGATTTATTAATTAAAGATGGGAACGATATAATAATTATAGATTTTAAAACTAATAAAAAAATCGATCGCAAATCTTATTATAATAAATCAACAAAACGATATGAATGTCTAAAATATCCTTTAAATACAATTCAGGATTGTAATTTAATGCACTATACACTTCAATTATCAATGTATGCTTATTTGCTTCAACAAATTAATCCAGATTTAAATATTAAAATGTTAAAGTTAATTCATATTGATCATTCAAATAAAGTTGAAGAAATTGAAGTAGAATATATGAAAAAAGAAGTAGAAGTACTTCTTAAACACTACAAAAAACAACTACTTATAAAAGAAGAATTATCAAAAGATACTCCAATCGTATATTAGTAATCGTTACAATTGCAAGTTAAAAGGTTATAAATATAATTGGAGTATCTTTTTTAAATAAAATATTATGGGATTTATAGATATATTAGATGGGCATATTAAAGAATTATTTGGAGCTAATGAGAATTTAAGTAATAAACGTTTAAAGATATGCATGAAGTGTCCATTATATAAAAAGACTCCAGTAGGTCCTATTTGTAATAGTTCTTTATATATTAGTAAAGATGGAAAAGATGTGGTAAATTACGGAAAAGAAGGATACGTTAAAGGGTGCGGTTGTAATTTAAGTAAAAAAGTCCGTCTATCAAATGCAAAATGTATTATAAGAAAATGATAATATGCAGATTAATATAAAACATATATTAATAGGTTGATACAATAAAATCTTTTTAAAAGAACAAGATTTAGCAAATTATCGATTAGATATTTGTAAGCACTGTCAGCATAATGTAAAATTTTTAGGTCAAGATAGTTGTGATTTATGTGGATGTATATTAGATGCTAAAGTCCGAGTAAGAGAAGAAAAATGTTTAAAAAATAAGTGATAAAATGGATTTAGGAAATAGAAAAATGGAATTAACAGGCATACATTATATGCCAGGACTCGATCAATCAGAAGATTTAACTACAACAGATAAAGAAGTGATGAAAAAATTGCAAGAACAAGCTCAACTTGAAATGGCAGATAATTTATGTAAACAAAATGAAGGAATTAAATCTGCAGCTAACAAAGAAATTGTAGCTTGTAATAGTAATGTAATCATTAAACTTTATGATAGAAATCCTTATCGTAGTATTAAGACTAGTGCTTCAGGGATTATCTATGGTTTAGATGGACATGAAATGTATTTTAGTCACGAATCTGGAGAAATGGAAGAATCTCATCAGGAAATTATTTGTGCAGAAGTAATTGCTATTGGACCTGAATGTAAAAATGTAAAAGTTGGAGAGGATGTATATTGTAGAAATATTCCTGCTCCAATACCTTTTGATAATCGAGGATATTATGCTATTACGGAACAAAATATTATATGTAGAATTGTAAATAAAAATTAATGATGCTAGAAGATAAAATATTTTTTAATCCTGGAGATTTGGTAATACTAAGACATCCTATTCCAAATCGTCCAGCTATGTATGTAGTAGGAAGAGTAATGCAAACGATAAAGAAAGGAGCGAATCTTGAATCCTTATTTAAAGGAATTAGATGTAGATGATATGATAATAATGCTACTTTACAGGAAGCAATCTTTTCTACTAAAGATTTAAAGTTTTATGAAAATGAAGATTTATCTGAATAATCTTTATATTAAATATATAGAATGTAATATATAGAATGTAGTGTAGATGAATTTGAGAAAATTAAAGACTTTCTTGACAATTCTAATACATATGTTCCTTATATTAAAAAAACCATATTATAAATATAACACGACTATTTGTTAAATAAAATGGACGAAAAGAAAATACAAAAATTTTTAGAATGACTTCCAACAAAATTTGAAGAATTTAAAGGCAAATCTTTAGAAGAAGTTGCAGAAGATTTAAATCGATTATATGAAACAGACGAAGGTAAACAAACTATTCAGACTCTAATGAATACGTTCTTAGAAGAACAAGATAAAGACCCTTCTAAATTTGCTAATGGAGGAATTCTTCCTACAAGTAAATTAGATTACATTGTTTCTTTGCATAAAAAAGGTGGCAAACTAAAAACTAAGAAATGTTCCTGTGGATGTGAAATGCACAAAGTATTCGAGAATGGAGGAGTTGTTGAAAAATGTGCCTGCGGATGTGATACTAAGAAAATCGTAAAAGCTGAAAATGGCACAAAAACTAAATCTAAATCGAAATCTAAAGTTGAAACTTACCAAAAAGGTTATTTAACTCCTTGAACTTTTGCATTCAACTCTGCTAAAACAACAGTTTTACCAAACATTGACGGAGGGGGCCAAAGAACAATACAACGTGTTGCTTCTCCATCAGGTAAAGTTATTGACCGTATATATGCTCCAGGTCAAGGTTATACAGAGAGAGTAATAACTCCAACTGATACAACGTTTACAAGAGTCATCTCAAATGGAGGAAGTGGAGCGCCAGATATACAAACATTTAGTAAAGGTATGCCAGATTTTAATTGATTCCAACAAAGATGGAAACAATATGGAGTTTACAAAAAAGGCGGAAAGGTATAAGAGATATCTTTTTGCTTTATAAGAAACAATATGGATTTATTTATATTTAATAATGATTTACAGAGATTAGAGATTAATGAATATTCTATTTTGCTAATTAAAGAATTTGCAGCTCTATGAAACGAAGACAGAAATAAATGTAAAGAAGATCCTAAAGGTATTAAACGTTTACGTGCTTATAGAGAATTTGCATATATTTATTTAGCTTTAGACTATAAATCTCCATATTTTGAATACTTAGAACAAGAGAAACATCAAGCAGCTATGGAAGATAGCGGACTTACTGAAAAAGAGTTTAATGATGAAACTTTTAGAGCTGCTTGTAGAAAATATATAGAACTTAAAGATTCATCAAGAATTCTAAGTTTGATTAAAACTGCATTTAGAACTCTAGAAAAGATGAGAGTATTTTTAGATTCAATCGATTTTAACGAAAGAGATGAATTAAATGGAGGTAAATATATTAACGATCCTAAAAAAATTATGGAAAGTTTAACTCAAATTGGAAAAATGGATGCTTATTTAAAGGAACTCGAACTTACATATAAGAAAGGTTTAAAAGCACAATCCAAATTAAGAGCAGATAACGAGCCAGGTTTTGGAGATATGGATCAACTCCAAAGATAAAAATATAAATAATGGAACAAGAAGTAAAACGAAAACGAGGTAGACCAAGAAAAAATCCTCCTGCAACTTTACCTACATTTGCAGACAGATATGAAGAAGAATTAAAAAAGAAATTATTTCAAGATATAACTGTATCAAAAACAGAAGACGAAGAGGAAAGTCCATATTATGAGTTTCCTAAGGAAGGACATAGAAAACGCAATGGTGCGTGAGATGTTCCTCTTGATGAAGAAATATTATATTTTGATCCAGAATTATCTTATGAATTAACTGGTTATAGACCTATAAATGAAACTCAAGGTTTAGATTTTGATCCAACTCCATTTACTGAGGCAGGTAGATTGTTTATGGAAAGAGGACATTATACAGAATATCCTAAAAATAGCAAACCTTATCGTGATTATTGAACAGAACAGTATAAACGTTGTGTAGATGGTTATACTGTTGGAAAATATAGGATAACTGGAGATCATTATTTCTTTTTGAATTTCTATCGAATGAAAACTGTTGATGGAGAGAAAAAAGCTGGTGCGGGACGTACCGAAGCATTTCCAACTTTTTTTGCAAAACAATATGAATATTTTCACTATCTAGAAATGTGCGAATATCTTTATAAAGATTGTGTTGCATTAAAATCTCGTGGGGTAAACTAATACCTGCCCTCTTTTATAGTAATATAAAAGTAATAAATTTCGCTATATCGCAGAAGACTAAGGTGATTAAAATCACTATGTTAACAGCGAGATAAGTCAATTAATCACTGACCATCGTAACGCATAGAAAGGAATCACAGAGATAAACTTTCCACGAGAGCGAAACATCCTAATATTTAGTTAAGGATGAAAATATATGCTGAACTTATAAGAAATTATAAGAGTCTAGGGATAAAAAGCCTTAGAGATAACAAAAATTGAGGTTTTTCAGAAATTGGAGCTTGTTTAGGTGTTCGTCCTTTTATTACTACTAAAGGTTTTACTACTATTTATACAGCATATACTGAGAGTTATGTTGATACTGTATTAGGTAAATGCTGAGTACAATTAAACTGATTAAATCAAAATACTGACGGAGGTATGAAACGACTTCGTCAGAAAATCGATAATATAAAACACAAACGTGCATCTCTTGTTGATAGTGAAGGCATAGAATTTGGGCGAATGGCTGATATAGAAGGAATAACAGCAGATCACCCAAGAAAAATTAGAGGTGAACGTGTAGATAGACTCTTATTTGAAGAGGCTGGATCTAATCCAATACTTTCAACATCGTGAACGCAAGGTACTGCTCTAGTTGAACTAGGAGGAGCTAGAGTCGGGATTAAGATCGCATGAGGGACGGGAGGTGATATGGGGCCTGCTCTAGCTGGTTTAGCTAAAATGTTTGAAGATCCATTAAGCGCAGGAGTACTTCCATATAAAACTTCTATTCAGATGATGGTACTGCACAGTATACTGGGTTCTTTATTCCAGCATATGAATTTATGATGCGTCCTGGATATGTTGATAATCGAGGAGTAACCGATACTAAACGAGCTAAAGCTTTTTATGAAGAACAACGCAAATTAAAATCAGGAGAACGGTTATTAGAGTATTGTTCAGAATATTGTTTTACTCCTAAAGAAGCATTATTACGACAAGGTGAAAATATATTTGATTCCGTATTAATTGCAGATAGAATTACTCAGATTCGAGTACATAAAATGGGAACTTCTCCTCAACATATAGCGTTATTATGAGATAGAGAAGATAACGATAATTCTCGAAATAAAGTTAAAGCAGTATCTAGTCCTAATAGTAAAATATTAGTTTACGAAGAACCAAAACGAGATAGCGAAGGTAATATATATAATAATTTATATGTTGCAGGAATAGACTCTATCGATCAGGGTACTGGGGATTCTGCAACACAATACGATGTATCAGATTTTTGTATTGTTGTAAAAAGAAGAGTATTTGGTTTAAACGAACCTAAATATGTTTGTATTTATAAAGATCGCCCAAGAGACATACGAGAAGCTTATGAAAACGCAATGAAGATTTTAGTATGGTACAATTGTAAGGCGTTACTTGAACATACAAAAATCAGTATATTAACTTACTTTAGAGAAAAAAAGAAAGATTCTCTATTTATGCGACGTCCAAAATCTAGTTTAGGAGATATAAAAAAAGGAAATTCGGCCATGATAGGGGTACCTGCAACAGAAACTATTATTAAACATGGATTAGAATTGATTAATAACTTTGTAAATGATTACTGTTATGGAATTGATTCTGATGAAATGCTTGAACAGTTACTAAACTATTCATACGAAAATAAAAGAAAATTTGATATTGTAGCTGCTCTTGGGATGTGTGAAATGGCGGATGAAGAATTAACTGGAATTAATCCTAAAGTTAAAAACGAAGTTACTAAAACTTGAAAAGATATTGGATGATATATTGACGACAGAGGATATAAACGATATGGTATAATTCCAACAACATGACACAATTAGAAAAAGAGGTTTTAGATATTATTGAAAAAGTTACATGTTGTAAGTATATTGGACACTTAAAAGTAATCGAAAGTGAAGATGATTTTACATTAAACTTATATCTAAACCAAGAAATGTCTCCTATGGTTATTAATTATCAAGGAGATAAAGAATCATTTCTAAAGTTTATTGCTAAGGACTTACGTAAACGCCAAATAGAACGAGCACATCATTTCCGAGCAATTAAACACGAATGATATGAGTCACAATGTATCGATACAGACGATTATTGTAATAACGATATATTATAATGAATAATACAGATATTGAAAAAATTAAAAAGACAATTGCTGAACTGGTCTACGATAAAGTTAAGCTTAGAAAAGCATATAACTATTATCATTGTACTAGAGATGCAGAACAGTTTAGACATTTAGAAGATAATTTTGGAATAGGTACTCCTACCTCTATTAATTTTACTCCTTTAATTAAAAAACATATTGATGTATTAATTGGAGAGTATTTAGGATTAGAACCTGATTTAAAAATATCTTGTAAAGATTCTAAAACTGTTTCTAATATTATGCGAGAAAAGCAATTAAAAATTAACGAAACTGTCTATAAGTATTTAAAATCATATTTACAAAATTCTATTATTCCGATACTATTAGATAACAGAGAACTTGCAAATAATGATCCATTTATTCAGGCAGAATTAGATAAATTAATTGCAGATACAGAAGAATCTTTCACTTCTGAATATGAAATTGCAGCACAAAATATACTAATATATTTACGTCAATCTCGCAACATAGATTTAAAAAATAAGATGCGAGAGTTATTTTTAGATCTCTTGATTACAGGAACATGTTATTATCGAGTGATTCCAACTGAAAATGGAGAAAATGTATCATTAGAAATATTAAATCCTCTAAATACCTTTATTGAACGTAATACTAATTCTTATTATTTAAAAGATTCTTATCGAGCAGTTATTCGTAAGTACATGACTAAAGAGGAAATAATTAATCGGTATCACGATGAATTAACTTCAGAAGCTCTAGAATCTTTAGATAATGATTTTCATAAGAATCAAGCATATTTTAACAGTGTATTTGTAAGAGTTCCAGCAGCTAATACAGAAATTAGAACTGATACAGGAACTATCTTAGAAGGAACAAGTACAGGTATATTAGGAGGATTAGAAGTAACTCCAATGTTGCCATTTGATGAAACAATAAATGGACATAGATTACTTAATACGATTCCAGTTTATGAAGTTGAATGACTTGAAGTTAATAAAAAAACAGGGTATTTAACTAGACACGAAGGTGTAAAAATTGGAAATGATATTTATATTACTAGAGGTGAATCTAAATATGTAGTGCGCTCTTCTGATTATCCAAGTAAATGTACATTATCAGTTAACGGAACATTCTTTTTAGATAAAAACGGGCAACCGTTCTCTCTTATTTTAGCTACTTCTGATCTACAGGATTAACATTAGTATGAGTCCTGTCTAAATTCCGTGAATTGCTGGAAACCCCTAACGTAAAGTCGAGGGCAATCAGCAGCCAAGCCATATAAAAATGGAAGGTTCAACGACTATTATGTAGGATCAAGTGATCCGAAGCGCGGAAGTATAAATTAAAGATAATTGTTAATAAGTAGTTATGAAATATAACGAAGAAAATTATAAACAAAAAGTAAAGCAACTATATAATGGGGAGCTTGAAGTCATTGGGCACTTTAAAGGTTTATCACAACCAATTATTGTTAAAGATAGATACGGTATTATAAAATTAACTCAGGCTAAACAGTTATTTAATAATCGTCCAGGAATATTACTAGCGGTTAATAGAACTGAGTATTTTATGAATATGTTAAAAGACAAAGAACCTAAGATATATAATCAAATTCATCCTTTATCTGAGTATACAAAAATGAAGGATAAAATGCTATTTGATACACGATATGGAATAGTTTCTATTTCTCCTGATGCATTATTAGCTGGTCACACTCCAAATATTCGTAGTGCGGTTAATAGAAAAGATTATTTTTATAAACAGTTACGTTATTTGTATAATAATGTTTATGATTTTAAAATTGAATCTACAAATCGGCATAATGGAAAATGTATATTAATTTGTCCTATTCATGGAGAAGTTAAAATAGATAATGATTATATATTTTCGGGCTGTGGTTGTATAAAATGTAATACCAATTGAACAAAAAGTAATGTGTTTTATCTAATTAAATTATCAAATTCAACAGAAAAATTTTATAAATTAGGAATCACATATAAGAACTTAAGAAGATTTGATGACTACAAAAAGTTAAATTATAACATCGATGTTCTTAAAATTATTGAATTTAATGAATTTGAAGCATGTGTAAATTTTGAAGCGGAATTAAAAAAGATTATTAAAAATAATTTGTATGTTCCTCAAAATTGGCCAAATAAAACATCTACTGAATGTTTTCAAGAAGATTTATTAACAATTATATTACAAAACATTAATTTATATATGATATAGTCTGATCTACATAGAAATATGTAGCAGTCTAAATAGACGGCATAAGAGTAACGAACTTATGTGAACACAAATGAAATACGATATGCTATTGTTCTATAGAGACAACTTAATTGCTTCTAGTGGAACTGTTGGTGAATGGTTAGACTTAGCTAACGTTCCTGAAGCATTAGGAGTTGAAATGCCTGAAAGAATTCAAAAGTGATTAGCTTGAAAAAAGAATGGAGTAGCTATTTTAGATAGTTCTCAAGAAGGGCAATCGTTAAATACTATTTTTAACGGATTTGATGATACAGTAAAAGTTCAAGCAATACAAGCAATACAACTTGCAATTCAATCTGTTGAACAACAAGCATCATCTATTACAGGAGTATTCCAAGAAAAACTAGGTCAAATAGAGCAACGAGACGCTGTTTCAAACGTACAAGTTGGAATTAAACAATCTACTCTATTAACTAAACAGTACTTTGACGCAATGGATTTAATGTATAAAGAAGTTAACTATGATATGTTAAATCTAGCTAAAATAGTATTTAAAAAGGGATTAAGAGGTACAATAATTTTAGGAGATAAATATGCTAAATTGTTTACTGCATTGCCTGAACACTATACTATAACTGATTTTGATATTCATATCGAAGATAGTACTCGAACATATAGAGATATGGAGGCTTTAAAATCTGTTAGTCCTGAATTAATTAAAGCGGGATTGGCTGATTCTGAGTTAGTAGTTAATATCTTCAAAGCTAAAAATATGAATGACTTAGAACGTTATATAACACGTTCAATGAAATCTAAAAAGCTTGAAAACGATCAATTAATGCAATTACAACAACGTATACAACAATATGAAGCTCAAATTCAAGAAAATCAAAGACAGCTAGAACAACTTAGTTCAGAAAACAAAAAACTGTTAAATCAGATTGATAAAAATAGTAAAGAAAAACTTGATCTAGAGCGTAAACGTATTTCTTTAGAAGAGCAAAAAATCCGAGATAATAAGGATTATAATGATAGAGTAATTGATACAAAGGAAAAACAAATCCAAGTTGAACAAATGCAGCTATATGACTCAAATCCATATAACAATAAAATAAAAACAAATATTTAAACAGATGAGTGCATCACGTCCAATTGAAGTAGAAATAACTATGACGTCTGGATGTTATTTACAGGTAACAGATATTACAGGAACGTCTAATTTTAAGCATAGTTATGAAAAATGACAAGAAGAAAATAGTGATTGAAAACAGCATGTATTTATTGATTTCCTAGAAAATAATTCCTATAGTACAGATGATTTAACTGTTCTCGAAGACTCTATAAGATGTTTAGATTTAGAAACAAATGATATTCGAACTCCTTATATGTATAAGTTACCTAAAGATGGTTTATATATATATAACAAATATTGTATTGAAAAATTAGAACATCTTAAATCTTCAGGTACGGATACATATAATGCGAATGGGAAATTGTTTTATTATAGTAATGGAAACACTTGAGATATTTATATAGGAACAACCGATGGACAAAATGAAACGTTAACCGTAGAATCTGCAAAGAAAGTTGAAGATTATTCTGAATTATCTAGTTTAATAACTGATGAAATTGAATATTGAACGAATAAACAAATTGTATCTATTTGTTATTTAAATAAATGTTTAATTTCGTTACAAAAGAAGATGATTTATGATAATCTTAATAGTAAGTGTACATATGATAATTGCTCATCTGATGAATCTATAAGAAATATGCGAAATTTTCTATTTGATTCTGTATATATCTTAAGTTATTTAATTGAACAAGGAAGTTATTTAGAAGCACAACGTATAATTGAAGATTTGACTTCGTGTAATTATATATGTAAAGATATATTGGGAGAGACAAATTATAATAAATGTGATTGTGGAGCAACTATATAATATCTTTTTAAATGTGTATCTATCAGAATTAGAAAAATTAAAATTCGGATATACATATGATAAACAAACTTTAAAATTTCTAGATGATCTTATGAACACAATAGATTATATAGAAAACAGAGATATATCTAGAAACGATTATTTTAAAATAATTCAATATTATGAAGAGAACAATTAGTTCAGGAAATTTAAATGCTTCTAATATCGAAAATAATATTTCACGTCAAACATTTGCTTACAATAATACTATTGATTTCTATCGTGGATTATCGTTTAGATATGAGGAGTGAAATCCAAACAGTCATTACTTTAATGATGAATATACTGTCGATTTTGTTTCTCACGATAATGCTCTTTTTGCTTGTAAAAAAACACATCGATCTAATGATGTTAGTATTGACTCTGAACCATTAGTTAGTAAAGTAAATAATGAATATTGAACTCTAGTAATGCAAGGTCAACCTGGAGCACAAGGCGAAAAAGGTGCTGTTTTTATTCCTCACTTTGATCCTAGTTCAGGAATGTTAAGTTGAGAGAATAACGGAAACTTACCTAATCCAGATCCTGCTCTAATCAAAGGAGATAAAGGAGATCCAGGGCAAAAAGGAGAAGACGGAGAAGACGGAATTGGATTGCAATTTAAATGGGATGGGACAAATTTAGGAGTTAAAAGAGAAAATGAGGAAACGTGAATCTACGTAAATCTAATAGGACCTAAAGGAGATCCTGGACAAAAAGGAGATCCTGGACAAAAAGGAGATCCTGGTCCTAAAGGAGAGAAAGGAGATAATGTAAATTTAAGAGTTGCTAGTAATTATATACAGTTTTCTTATGACTCTGTTTATTGATACAATCTACTTCCATTGTCAGACATTACTGGAAAAAATGGAGTTCCTGTAATAATTAGAAACAATGGAATAGAACTTCAATGAAAATATGAAAATTTAGACGATTGGTATTCATTAGTTCCATTAAGTGAACTAATTGGTCCTAAAGGAGATACAATAGAAGATGTTTTTATCGATGAACGTTTTCATTTATGAGTTCGATTATCTTCTGAAAACCAAGCTAGAGATTTAGGAAATGTAAGAGGTCCTCAAGGAAATGATGGCAAAGATGGCAGAGAAGTATTATTACGAAGAGCAGATGGACACATACAATGGAAATATTATGGTTCTGAGGGAGGATGAACGAATATTTGTAGTCTTGAAGAAATTAGAGGAGTTGGAATTAAAACTTTACTAATTAATGAAAATGCTCATTTAATAGTTACTTTAACTAATAATGAAATACAAGACGCGGGTAGAGTATATGGAGAAAAGGGAGATAATGCTACTGTTACTGTTAATAAAACTACTACAGTAGAATATACTGAACCTGCTAATGTAAAAAATATTAGTTCTGACCCTACTAATGCAGTATTTGATTTTTATATTCCTCAAGGAGCTCCTGGAGATCAAAACATTCATGTTGGACCAGAATCACCTTGTGAATATAAGGAAATGCATCCTGAAAATCCTGCTTATGATGATTGTCAGAATATGATCTGATATGATCCAACGAATGCAGATGATGAGCAATATAGAGGGCCGAGAGGTTATTCAGCTTATGAACAATATGTTCAAGGTGGAGGAACTTTGACAGAAGAACAATTTATTGAAACTTTAGGACAAATTGCTACATGAGATAATGTTAGTTTTAAAATAGTTCAATCTTTACCTGAATCTGGAGAAACTAATGTTATATATTTAGTTCCTAATCATCTTTCAAGTGGAAATGATTTGTTTGATGAATATGTTTGAATAGATAACGGGCAAGGTACACATAGATGAGAACTATGAGGATCAGGCAAAACCGTAGCAGATTTAACTAATTATTATACTAAAACCGAAATAGATCAGCAAGTTGATGTTTTAGAACAAAAAATTATTGCTGCAGGCACACTTACATGAATCGATGTTAATTAAAACAATAATTAAATGGCAGTTCCAGTATTATTTTATAGAGGTCCAAAAAGTTCGTACGACGTTAGTCAACACGGCAATGGAATATACTTTTGTACCGATACCTATGAAATATTTATGAATAATCATTCATATGGGGGAGGTAAGGTACAAGATGTTACATTAAATTCTACAAATAATTGTTTAACTATACATTATACTAGTGGAGATACTACTGATGTAGCTTTAGCGAAAGCGTCAGAAGTATTAGACGGTTTGATGTCTAAAGAAGATAAAGTCAAATTAGATAGTTTAAGTGGAAATTATTCGTCTAGTTTGTCCTCAACAGTATCTACTGTAGAAAAACTAGGAGGAATTGCTGCTGGTACAACAGTAGCTCAATTAACTGGTAAAAGTTATAATGAAATTTTTGATACACTCATTTTCCCTACGGTTAATCCTACATTCACTAATCCTAGTGCTAGTATTTCTTTAAAAAGCTATTCTAATATTCAAGAAATTGGAGCAGTTGCTCCAACTACTGCTAATTTTAACGTTAGTTTTAATGCTGGCGCAATTAATTTAGCAGGTACAAAACAAAATAATAGAGCTGGTGCACAAGACACTGAAGCTTCTAAAATTTTATATGGTTCAAGTAAAATAGAGGATCTTCCAGAAACAGTAGTGGCTGGAGCAATGGATTATTATTATCGTGCGGTGTATGCACAAGGTCCTCAACCAAAAGATTCAAAAGGAAATAATTATCAAACACCACTTCCTGCGGGATCCGTAGATTCTAGTAAAGTAACCGTAACAGGTTATCGCCCAGCTTACTCAGGATTAGTTTCAACAAATAATATTACTCAAGAAGTAATTAAAGGAATGACTAAAACT
>CAJMOW010000020.1 GCA_905215145.1 uncultured bacterium
AATTATATTTTCCATTACCTAACCTCTACTTCCATATTTAAATTATATCACATATAAATTTTTTCGCAAGTAAATAAAAATCCTTTATTTTTTCTTTAAAGGATTTTTTAATATCTTTTTAATTTTAGATTTTACTTTTGCAATCCATGATGGACCAAATACGTCTGAAATTAAATTGATTTTATTTGCCAAATAAAAATATACTACTATTCCAACACTTGAATATATTGCTATTAACAATATTGATTTTAATCGTGTAACAGCTGTTAAAGGGATTACAAAAGTAAGAACTGATAAAATCAATAACATTATTATTAAACAGAAAATAGTTTTGAAAACTGATTTTATAATTTCTTTATAGTTGAATTTAAATTTTTTCTTTAAAGATATCATAATAAATAATATAGCACTACCTTGTATAATAATATTAGTTATTATCGTTGAATAGTAAGCAGGTATTCCAATATATTCGAGTAAATACATCATAGGAGCATTAAGTAATATCTTTAAAATTAAATTTCCAATTATAGCAGTTAAAGAAATTTTAGATTGATTTAAAGTTTGAGCCAAATTCAAAGCTATTATGTGTATACAAAAAACTATTGCTTGAAGAATATAAAATCTAAATATATTAATACTTAATTGGTCATAACCATAAAATGCTATCCATACCGGTTGAGCTAGGAAACTTAGTCCAAAAGACATTGGTATTACTATAAATAATATTGATTTATAAGCCTCATTGATTTTTTTATTAACATCCTTCATATCTTTTTTTGCATAACTGCCAGATACGTTCGGTATTAAACTAGTTATTAATCCAAGACCTACCGATGCAACTATCATATTTAATTTTGTCGCCCATGTAGCAACAACACCTAATGTTGTTTCTGCAACTGATACATCATAACCTAATTTCACCATTGTCTTAACAACTGTAAATGAATCGACCATACCAAATGCAGATCTGATTAAATCAATTACCACGAATGGTAACGCATAAAATACTATCTTTTTAAATAATTCTTTTTTTTTAACTTTTGGTTCGTTCATCGATGTTGTTTTAAATTCAGAACTATGTTTTTTTATTTTTACTTTTAGATATATATATGAACTTAAAGCTGCGATAGTTGCTGCAAATATTGCTATATAAACAGCAAAATTTATTGGCATATGAAATATTTTAACAGTAAGATAACTTCCTACTACTATTATCAATACTCTAACTACTTGTTCTATTAAATTTGATATACTAGTAGTTGTAATCATTTTATGTCCTTCAAGGTATCCTCTTAAAACACTTTGTTGTGGGACAATAAGTAACGCTACTGAAACAATTCTAATAGCAGTTGATACATCTTCTAATGTATTTCCGCCTTGTATATTTCCAATGAACATATAAGCAATGTTATCAGCAAACACAAACAATAAAAGAAAAGCAATTAACCCTATTATAATTATTATGTGAGAGGACATTTTATATATTTTTTCTTTTAAACTATAATTTTCCAAAGCATTATATTCACTTACTAATTTTGCTACCGCTACAGGAATACCACAGGTTGAAAGACTTAGAAAAATTGCATATATAGAATATGCATAGCTATATAAAGCTCCGCCTTTATTGCCTATAATATCATAAAAAGGGATGACATATAATAATCCCAACACCTTACATAACAAAATTGAAACTGTTGCCACAAATGCACCTTCTAAAAAGGAATTTTTTTTCATATTTCACTTTCCATTCTAAAACATTACAATTATAACATTAATATTTTTAATTGTAAATTCCAATTACAACTTTCATTAATTGGCATTTTGTAGTATTATTATATAGAGGTTAAATTATAAGGAGCTGAAAGAAATGAATTTTCAAGAAATCACAGAAAAAGAATACACATCATTTTTAAATAATCACCCCCTAAGAACATTCCTTCATACACCGAATATAGCTAAAATGAGAGCCGTAGATGGTTGGGATCACATATATTTAGGTATTAAAGATAATAATAAAATTATTGCTGCTACAATGTTGCTTTCAAGAAATGAGTTTGCTAGTAAAAAAGAATTTTATGCAATAAGAGGTTTTTTAATTGATTATAATAATTATGAACTATTGAAATTTTTTACCACATGTATAAAAAAATATATAAGAAAAAATAACGGGTTTATTTTAAGAATTGATCCTTATATTATGAAACAACAAAGAGATGTAAATGGAGATATAGTACAAAATGGTATAAATAATAAAAGAATAATAGAAAATTTAAGAAATTTAGGTTTTAAAGAAAGAAATCCGGAACAAGTCAAATGGATGTTTACACTTGATATAGAAAATAAAACACTTGAGCAAATACTTAAAGATATGAAACCAAACACCAGAAATTCTATTAATAAAACATTCAAAGAAAATCTAATTATTAGAACATTAGAATATGATGAATTAGATAAATTTGTAAAAATTACTGATGATACAAGTAAACGTAGAAACTTTGCTAATAAAGGAATTGAATATAATCATGAAATGTATAAACTTTTTGGTGATGAAGTTAAATATGTTATAGCTGAACTTGATACAGAAGACTATTTAAATAAACTTAATTTGGAATATGAAAAAGAAAATAATACATTAAAAAAATTAAATAACTCTAATAGTAAAAAATTCATTGAACAACAAAGTAAAGTTAATATTTTATCCAAAAGAATTAATGAAGCTTTGCTCTTAAAAGAAAAGGGTTCTAAAATTCCTTTAGCTGCAAGTATGTTCATGTTATATGGTTACGAAATAATATATTTATTTAGTGGAAATTATAAAGAATATATGAATTTGCACGCACAATATAGAATACAATATGAAATGATTAAATACGGAATTGAGAATGGATACAAGATATATAATTTTTATGGTATTAGTGGAAATTTCGATCCAAATGATGATAGATATGGTATATATGCCTTCAAAAAAGGATTTAATGGTACTGTTGTAGAACTAATTGGTGAATATGATATCCCAGTTAATAGAATTTATTACTTTTTATATAAAATTATTAATCTTTCAAAAAAAGGTATTAAAAAAATTATTAAGTTCAATAAATAAATCCAAAGTTGTTTAAAGACAGCTTTTTTTATAATAAAACAGCTTAAGCTGTTCTTCCAAATTTACGATTAAATTTTTCTACTGCTCCTGTTTTCTTAGTAGTAGTACCTTGTCCACCGTTAAAGAATGGATGGCATTTATTACATACTTCTAGGTGTAGTTCTTTTTTATTTGATTTTACTGTAAAAGTATTACCACATGCACATGTAACTTTAGTATCTACATATTCAGGATGTATTCCTTTTTTCATATATATCTCCTTCCGCCATGACAACCAATATGTCATAGAAATTTACTAAAATAGTATAACAATAAATTTATTAAAAAGCAACTATTTTTTAATCTTTTGATTTTCCAAATAGAGAAATTAATCTATAAAATAGGTTTATAAAATCTAAATATAATTGAAAAGCACAAAAGATTGATAAATTTTCTTGATCAGGAATTACATTTTGTAAATATTTTACTTTTTGCATGTCGTATGCAATATAACCTAAGAATATTATGATACCTGCATAACATAATATTAAATCTATTGTTTCTGAACCTATGAATAAATTAATTAAGGTTACTAGTACAAGTGCTATTAAACCCATTAATAAAACTGTACTTATTTTTGACAAATCTAATTTTGTTACCTTTCCAATAAATGCAAATATTCCAAATAACAATGATGTTACTGCAAATACATATATAATTGATGTTATTTCATATACCACGAATACAAATGATAAAGATAATCCTGTTGTAAATGAATAAACAAAGTAAAGTATTTTAGCTGTCATTGGTTGCATCTTTGTTATTCTAGCAGATAAGAAAATAGCAATAAATACTTCTATAATAAGTATACCAATAACATATCCGGGTTTTATTAAATTAAATAGCATATTTACATTTGTTGATACAAAATAACCTGTCAAAAATGATACTAATAATCCAAAAAATAACCATAAATAAATTTTTGAATATAATTTATTTTCCATCTTATACCTCCTTTTGTTATTATATCATATATTTTAATATATATATATAATATTATATTTATTACATAATTTTTCTACCCTAGAGTTTACATAATCATCTATGTTTGAATCCGTTTCTATTTTTATAAATTCTATTTTTTCCTTACTATACGTTCTTAATAATTTAAATAGTTCATCTAAATCTATTATTATGCTATCAATATCATCATATAAATAAATTTCTGATTCATTAAATATTGATTTTAAATCATTATATCCTACATTAACTGTTATATAATCTGCTTTTATAATATAATTTAAAATCGTTTTATTATCTATTTCTTTTTTAAATTTTATATCATTTATTATATCTGTTATCCTATAGTTTTTATTTACATATTTTGTATTAAAGTTAAGTAATTTGTTGTTCTTTTCTAAATTACTTTTTTTATCATTTATATAATCTAAGTTTGAATCAATTCCTAATACAAGGTATGATTTTTTTGTTACCTTTGTACCTGAATATATTAATATTACTATTAAAATAATTGATAATAAGAAGAAACATTTTTTCATTTTTCACCTCAAAAAAAAGTAGATAAATCTACTTTAATTATATTTTATTTAATACTCTTCTATTCTTAATTTTGCACCTACATTATTTAATTTTCCAACTATATTGTCATATCCCCTTAATATATGTTCAACTTCTTTAACTACAGTTGTCCCCTCAGCTATTAAACCTGCTAATATTAAACATGCTCCTGCTCTTAAGTCTGTTGCTATTACTTCATTTCCAATTAATTTTGTTGGACCATTAATTTTTAATTTATTACAATCTATTTTTATATCTGCTCCCATATTATTTAAATGTTCTACATTTAAAAATCTATTTTCGTATATTGTTTCTTCTACTACAGATGTACCACTAGCTTGTGTAAACAATGCAGTTATTGGTTGTTGTAAATCTGTTGGGAATCCTGGGTAACCAAGTGTTTTAATTGATGAACAACATAAATTTGGTGTTGATGATACCACTACTGAATCTGAATTAATTTCTAGCTTTACATTCATTTCTTGTAATTTAGAAGTTAACGATTCTATATGGCTTGGTATTACATTATCAATTTTTAAGTTATCCCCAATCAAAGCACCTGCTATTATATAGGTTCCCGCTTCTATCCTATCTGGTATTACTTCTGTAAATGCTTTTCCCAGTTTTTCTACACCTGTTATAGTTATTGTACTAGTACCGGCACCAATTATTCTAGCTCCCATATTATTTAAAAATGTAGCAATATTTACTATTTCTGGTTCCTTAGCTGCATTTTCTATTGTTGTTATACCTTTTGCTTTTACTGCTGCAAACATAATATTTATAGTTGCACCTACCGATGCTATATCCAAATAAATCCTATTTCCTATTAATTCTTTTGCTTCTATAGTAAATTTATTTTTTGTTTCAGTAATTTTTGCTCCTAAAGCTTCAAATCCTTTTAAATGTAAATTAATGGGTCTTGCTCCTATAGAACAACCACCAGGAAAATATATTTCTACTTTTTTATATTTTCCTAATAAAGCACCCATAAAATAATAAGAAGCTCTTAATTTTTTTGCTTTTTCTTCTGGTATTTCTTTATTTACTATAGTTGATGAATCAATTGTAACTAATTCACCTTGACGTGTTACTTTTGCACCTAAATATTCTAATATTTCACTTAATGCATCTATATCCGAGATACTTGGAACATTATCTATTTTTACTTCTTCATCACACAAAATGGCAGCTGGAAGAAGCGCTACGACACTGTTTTTTGCACCACATATTCTTATTGTACCTTTTAATCTATGTTGACCCTCTATTATTATTTGTTTCATAATATCCTCCACTACTATATTAATATGTTTTTTTCTTACTATGGTGTTTATTGCCTTATTAATTAATTTAAAAATAGTATTTACCACCATTATAATTATAATTTGTTTTAATATATTTATCAAGTAATTTATTTTTTTTAGTGTAAATAAAAACTATATTATTTTAAATAAATATAGTAACGCAAAGATAATTATAATTATTCCACCTATTAATGTAGATATTTTTCCTATTTTTTCATTAATGTATTTTCCTGTTTTTAACCCTACATATGTAAATAAAAAACTTATTATAGAAAATATACTTGATGCTAATATATTTTTATTTGTTATTGCATTTAAACCTATACCAACTGAAAAGCTATCTATACTAACTGCAAATCCAAATAGTATCATTTGTGATATTTTTAATGGAAATGTTTCTTTTTCTTCTTTAAATAACTCTATTATCATTTGTATTCCTATTATCGTGAATATAAGAGCAATAATTATATTTGGCTCAATTTTAATTATTTTTAATATTAAAATTCCAAATAAATTTCCTATTTGTGGCATTATAAAATGATATATTCCAACTATACAAGATAGTAAAATTATATTTTTTTTATCTAATCCTATTGTTCCATAAGCAAGGGAAAGTGAAAAAGCATCCATACTTAATGTTACTGCAATTATTACTAATAATATTATTTCCATAATAAAAGCCTCCTATAAAATTATATTTATATAGGAAACTTTTATACTTATTATAAATATTTATCTATTATTTCTTTTATTAATGATTTATATTCTACAGTATCACTTTCTTCTGCTTCTAAAACGCATAGTGGAGGAAATAAAACACACCACCAATTATTTCCTTTTCCTTCTCCTATAGTAACAAGAAGCGATTCATAATAACCTTCTTTGTAAATGATTCCTTTGAAATCCTTTTGTGGAAAGTAATTTAGTCCTAAATTAATATTATAGTTTTTATGATAATTGTTTTTATTAAATATTTCATTTATGTTATTTTCTAATGCATTCATATTATCTTTCAGTTTTAGTTTTGTTGTTTGAACATTATCTTTAGTGGTAATTAATGTATTAATTTCTTTTTGAAGTGACTTAGCTACTTCTTTTTTTATTGTTTGGTCATATTCATCATTGCTATTAGCTACTACTCTTAATCTAATTGATTCTTCTGGTATTTTTACTTTTTCTTCAAAAATATTTCCTATTATATAAAACGATAATATTATTAATATAAATGTAATAAATGGTTTCAAAAAAATCATCCTTTCTATTTAATAGTGGACGATTATAATTTTTTTATTCATTATTTATGATAAGTTTCGTTATTTAATATTTTATATGCTCTATATACTTGTTCAAGTAATATTACTCTAAATAATTGATGTGGAAAAGTCATATCTGAAAAAGATATTTTATAGTTTGATATTTTTTTAATTTCGTCATGTAATCCTGATGAACCACCTATTATAAATGTAATATTTGGATTTATTATTTGTGTTTTGTCTATAAATTGTGAAAACGTTTCTGAAGTCATTTTTTTACCTTCTATTTCCAAAGTTACAATGTAATCTTTTAAATTTAAAACTTTTAATATGTTTTCTTTTTCTTTAATTAATGAATTATTTTGTTCATCAGGAACCTCAATTATTTCAATTTTAGTATATTTTGTTAATCTTTTTTTATATTCATTTATTGCTTCTACATAAAATTTTTCTTTTATTTTTCCAACACATATTATTTTTATCATACTTCTATTAACTCCGTTTTTTCATTCTGATGCGCAATTATTATTTCACAATTATCAATATTTTGTTCTTTCAATGTTTCATATGCTAAAGATGGGGTGTTATTTTCTTCACTTAGATGGGCTAGTACTATATGCTTTGTTTTTTCTCCAGCTAATTGTTTTAGATATCTGGACGAATCTTTGTTTGATAAGTGCCCTTTATCTCCTAGTATTCTTTGTTTGATGTGATATGGATATTTTGGATTTTCCATAAGTAAATCCACATCATGATTACTTTCAAATACATATAAATCTCTATTTTTTAATAATTTATAATTTCTAATATTTATATATCCAGTATCTGTTACATAAACAATTGATTTAGTTTCAGATTCTATTAGATATCCATTAGAATCTGCTACATCATGCGAAGTTTTAAATGGAGTTATTTTTAAAGAGCCTATATTTATTGTATTTTCTATAAATTCATAATTTGGTAAATTAAGGTTTAATTCCTTATACATTGGTAATGTCAAATATACTTTTGTATTGTATTTTTTTGTAAATACTTTTAATGCACTTGTATGATCCGTATGGGTATGTGTTAAAAAGATTGCTTGTATTTTATCTGGTGTTGTATTTAAATCTTTTAAATTTTTTTCAATATATAATGATGTTGTACCTAGATCTATCAATATCTGGGTTGAATCATCTTTTATATAACAACAATTTCCTTTTGAACCACTTGATAAAACTGATACTTCCATTTTAATCTTCCTTTAACATATTTACGAATGTAGAAGTATTTCTTTTAAATATTAAATCAACAGTTGTTGTTGGTCCATTACGATGTTTTGCAATTATAAATTCACTTTTGCTTGTATTTTCATCTATTGATGTTTCTTTTGTATAGTAATCATCTCTATATAAGAAAGCAACTATATCTGCATCTTGTTCTATTGATCCAGATTCTCTTAGATCACTAAGTAATGGTCTTTTATCTTCTCTACCTTCTACTGTACGTGAAAGTTGAGCTAAAGCTATTACTGGTATTTTTAATTCCATGGCAAGGGTTTTTAATGATCTAGAAATTTCTGAAACTTCTTGTTGTCTATTTCCAGCATATCTTGCAGAACCACTAATTAATTGTAAGTAATCTATTATTACAATACCTAACCCCTTTTCTGAAGAAGCTAAACGTCTACATTTAGCCCTTATTTCTCCAATTGTCATACCTGGAGTATCATCTATAAAAATTTTGGTTTCTGCTAGTTTACTTATAGCTTCGTTTAGTTTTTTCCAATCTTCATTTTCCAAATGTCCTGTTCTAAATTTTTTACCTTCTATTTGACCTATTGATGAAAGCATTCTGTTTATTAATTGTTCTGCACCCATTTCCATATTAAATAATGCAACTGTCTTTCCTGATTGAATAGCTATATTACTTGCAAGATTTAAGGCAAATGCAGTTTTTCCCATTGCTGGACGAGCAGCTATTATTATTAGTTCATTTTCATGAAATCCTGATGTAATTTTATCTAAATCATAAAAACCTGTTGCTAATCCAGTTATTTCACCTTTTGTTTGAGCTAGTTTTTCCAAATCATTTTGTGCTTTATATAGAACTTCTTGAATTGACTTAAATTCTGTCCCTTTTTTAGATTTTACTACATTAAGTATCTTTTTTTCGGCATTATCAAGTATCTCTGAAATATCATTTTGTGAATTATATCCCTCTGTTGCGATTTCTGCTGATGTATCGATTAGTCTTCTACGAATTGCTTTTTCTTCTACAATTTTTATATATTCATCTATATTTACAGCTGATGGAACTGTATTAATTATGTCAGTTATATATTCAACTCCACCTACTTGTGACAAAATATTTTTATTTTCTAATTCAGATGTTACGGTAGTTGCATCTATTGGTATATTTTGTTCTGCTAATAAACTCATTACTTCAAAGATTTTTCCGTTTGCTTCTGAATAAAACAAATCTTTGTTAAGTGTTTCTACTGCTTTTTGTAATGCATATTTGGATAAAAACATTGCCCCAAGTACAGATTGCTCAGCATCTAAGTTACATGGCATCTTTTTTTCTTGCACATTAATCACTTCCTTGTTAATTCAATTTTAAGAATTGCTGTTACCTTTTTATGTAAATTTATTTCAATATTATGGAAACCTAATGAGGATATTGGTTCTTCTAAATGGATTTTTTTCTTATCTATTTTAATGCCTTTATTTGATAATTCTGTATGGATTGTTTTTGTACTAACACTTCCAAATACCTTATCTGAAGCTCCCGTTTTTACTGGTATTTTGATTTTTAATTGTTCTATTTTTTGTTTTAATTCTGTACATTCTTTTATATTTTCTTCTTCTTGTTTTTGTGCTTCTTCATTTTGTTCACTAAGAATTTTTAAACTTGTTGGCGTTGCCATTACCGCATATCCATTTTTTATTAAGAAATTTTTACCATATCCATCTGAAACAGTTTTAACTTCTCCCTTTTTTCCTTGTCCTTTTACGTCTTTTAAAAATATTACTCTCATATTACACCTCACCTAATTATTTTTAATAATTTTTCTTTTGCTTCTCTTATTGTTTTATCTTGAAATTGTGCAGCTGCTGATGTTTGAGAACCTCCTCCACCTAAAGAATTCATTATTTGTTGTACATTTATGTTACCAATTGAGCGCGCACTTATTGAAACTTTATTTTGTTCTATTTTTCCTATAACAAATGAAGCTTCTACATCTTCAAATTGTATTAATTCATCAGCTACTTCTGCTAAATCTTTTTGGTCATATATTTCATTATTCAATATACATATAATCATTTGGTCATTAACCATGTAACTTCTTTTAATAATGTTTGCTTTTTTAATATAGTTTTCTCTTGTTTCTTTTAATATTTCTGTTTTTATTTTGCAATCAGCTTTTAAATCTAATAGAATTGAGGAAGCTAAAAATGTTTTTGATGTTGTTTTCATCATATAGCCATTTGTATCTACTTCTATACCTACTAGCAATAATGTTGAAACAAGACTAGATGGTTGTATGTGCAACTGATTCATAAAGAATGTTATAATTTCAGAGGCACTTGAAGCATTATTATCTATAAGTTCATAAATAGAGTTTATTTTAAGATTCTCATCTATTACGTGATGATCAATTATTATTGTATCTAGTTCTAGTAAATCTTCGTTTTCAATTAATTTTTTATTGCAAAAATCCATTGCTATTAATAATGTATCTTTATCTATTAACTCTTTTGATTTTTGGAAATCTATTAAGTTATATATTTCTTTTGCATCTTTAAGTGCTTGAATACCTTTTTCTAATGATTTATTTATTTTGTCTAACGAAATATAAACATATGCTTCTTTTTTTAATTTTTTACAAATTTCATACATTCCTAAAGAGGATGCAAAGCTATCAAAATCAGGATTTTTATGGCCTGTGATTATTATTTTATCATATTTTTTTATTGTTTTGATTATTTTTTTTAATGCGTTATTCATGATTCACCTTCTATATTGTATTATACTATATTTTAATGATTATTAAAAGGAATAGTTTCCTATTCCTACTCATTATTTTTTATTTTATTTGCAAGTGATTTTATTCTATTAAATCTATGATGTAAACCTGATTTTGTAAGTGTTGAATTTGTTTCTATTGAAATTATTTCAGCTAATTCTTGTAATGATGATTCAGGGTATTTTATTCTATAATCAGCTGCTATTCTATCTTTTTCTGATAATAAATCAAATAATTTTTTTTCTTTTATCAAATTGATTTCATTTATTTGGTTAGTAGCTGTTTCTATTATTTTATCTACATTTGCTTGTTCACAATTATTGAGTCTGTTAGTCATATTTTTATGATCTCTATATATTCTTATATCTTCATAATAAAGAACAGCTTGGTTTGCGTTTATAATTCTTAAAAAATCTCCTATTTTTTCTGCTTCTTTTATATATACCATATATCTATTGTCACGTTTAAGATACTTACTATTTAATAAATATTGATTTAATATGTTACTTATAAATTCAGCATATTCTTTTGTTTGAACTATAAACTCTAAATGATATCTTGATTTTTTAGGATCATTAATGCTCCCACATGAAAGAAATAATCCTCTTAAATATGATCTTGTTAAGTTATCATCATCTATTATATATTCTTCAGGTATGTTATTTTTATTAAGACCAACAATATTTAAGAATAATGATATATCATATTTTAATTCAATTATATATATATATGATTTATTATAATTATATCCTTTTCTAACGGTAATTTTAGGAATCATTTTGTATATATTTTTTTCTAAATTATATATTCTTCTAGCTACACTGGCATTTTCTGTTGAAATTTTTATTGTATCTAAAATTTGAGATGAATTACTTACTATAGCTGATAGTTCAGATATTTGTTCAATTTGATTGGCTTCATTTATTTCTTTTTTACTTATTTCGTTTTTTACGTTACTTGTAAATGACATATACCTATAATAAGAATGTAAATATATTTAAAGCCACCTTTATTACATCATGTCTTAACATATCGTCTTCTATTTTTATCAAGTTGTCAGATATAATTTGAACTCCTAATTTTTCAACTTCTTTTTTATCGAATATAACAGGATCTTTTTGCTCTAAAGTTTGATATTTTTCTGCTATATCAACGTCTATATGTCCATCGTTTACTATAACAACATCTACTTTTCGTTTTCCTAAATATTCATTCAATACTTTTATGTGATCACTTACTGTAAAATCATCTGTTTCACCAGGTTGAGTAACTATATTACATACATACATTATTTTGGCATTTGATAAATCCATAGCTTCTTTTACTTCTGGTGATATTAAGTTTGGTATTATACTTGTATATAAACTTCCCATACTTAAAATAATAAGGTCTGCTGTTTTGATTGATTCAATTGCTTCTGGTGTTATCTGTGGATTTTCTTTATAATAAACTTTTTTTATTTTTTTACCAGTTTCAGTAATAAAATGCTCTCCTTCTACTATTGTACCATCAGTCATTTCAGCTACAAGTGTTAAATCACCTTTCTCTGTTAATGGTAATACCTTCCCTTTTAAATTTAAAACTTTACCTAAAGCTTCTATTCCATCTGACATAGATCCTGTAATATTAGCCATAGACTGTAATAAAAAATTGCCTACAGCATGCCCGTTTAAATATCCATCTGTCTGAAATCTGTAATTAAACATTTTTTCAAATAAAGGTTCTGTTTCTGAAAGTGATATTAAAACTCTTCTTATATCACCTACCGCTGGTGTATTAAATTCTTTTCTTAATCCACCTGTGCTTCCACCATCGTCACAAACAGATACTATAGCAGTTAAATCTATTGGAAATTGTTTTAATCCTCTTAATAAAGTGGACATTCCATTTCCACCACCTAATACAACTACTTTCTTATTCATTCGAACCACCCTTAACAATTATACTATACATTTGATTTTAAAACAATTAAAAAAGACATTATAGTCCTTTAATATATTTTATGACATTAATTGCTGAGGTTGCTCCTTCACTTGCTGCCGTTACCAATTGGTATATATCTTTTTTTATTATATCACCACATGCATATATACCCTTTATACTTGTTTCCATTTTATCATTAACAATGATGTAATTGTCTTGTGTTTTTAGTCCTAATTTCGATAAGAAATACGATGTTGGAATTAATCCAATATAT
>CAJMOW010000021.1 GCA_905215145.1 uncultured bacterium
GGAGTGATAATATGGCTAAAATTGTTATAGACGCAGGACATGGAGGAGATGATCCAGGTGCAAGCGGTAACGGTATTATTGAAAAAGATTTAACTTTAAAAATTTCACAGTATATGTATGATAGATTCAAAAATTTAGGGATTCCTGTAAAAATGACCAGAACTACTGATGAAACTATTTCACCAACTGAAAGAGTTAAAAGAGTTTTGGATGCGTATGGAAATAGTAATGATGTAATTGTTATATCAAATCACATAAATGCAGGAGGTGGAGATGGTGCTGAAGTAATTTATCCACTTAGAAGTACAAGTACTTTACCTAATTTAATACTAGAACAATTATCAAAAGAAGGACAAAACATACGAAAAGCGTATCAAAGAAGGTTACCAAGCGATACTTCAAAGGATTATTACTTTATGCAACGCAATACTGGTGATACACAATCATTAACTGTAGAATATGGTTTTTTAGATAGTACAAAAGATGATGTGCAACAATTGAAAAACAATTATGAAGATTTTGCAGAAGCAGTTGTGAGAGCGGTTGCTGAATATGCAAACTTATCATATATCCCAAAAGAAGGTGGAAACACATATACAGTAAAGAGTGGAGACAGTTTATGGAGTATTGCTAAAAAATATAATGTTTCAGTTGATGAATTAAAAAAGGCTAATAATTTAACGAGTAACGTGTTAAGAATCAATCAAGTTTTATTTATACCAACAAAAAAAGAAGAAGAATCTGGCAATTATATTGTATATACGGTAAAAAGTGGAGATACATTATATTCAATAGCTAAAAATTATAATATTGCTGTATCGGATATAATAGAGTTAAACAAATTATCAAATAATATATTAAATTTGGGTCAAAGACTACTTTTACCAGTGGAGGAAAAGGTAATAGAAACAAAATATAATACATATGTAGTTAAATCAGGGGATACATTATATTCTGTTGCTAAAAAATATGGGATTTCAGTAACAGAATTAAAAGAAATAAATGATTTATCTAATAATACATTGAGTATAGGCCAAAAACTACTAGTTCCAGCTACAACAATAATAATTGACGAAACAACTCCAGGAGAATATATAACGTATACAGTAAAAAGTGGGGATAATTTATACTCAATAGCGAATAGATATGGAGTTTCAGTTAAAGAGATAATGAATCTTAACAACTTAACAAGTAATTTATTAAATGTTGGTCAAACCCTTAGAATACCAACTTCTGAAACTAATACATATATAGTTAAATCAGGAGATAATTTGTATTCAATAGCTAGACGTTATAATACAACAGTAGACGCAATTAAAAGAAAAAACAATTTAGTTAGTAATAATCTTTCAATTGGTCAAAGCTTAATAATATAAATAATAAAAAAATGATGTAAACATTTTCTGAATTGTAGAAATTTCGTTTATATCATTTTTTTGTTTTAAATTTAATGTATTTGTTTGCATACACCAACATCAGGTTCATAAAAACAATGATTTTTATATCTTCCTGAATTTTTTTGCTCCCACCAATATGCTTTACAGTTATCACCACTACTTGGTGCATAAAACCATAATGCATTTGTTGCTGGATAATAGTATTCACCTCGTATTATTCTTTCAGCAAGTTCAAGTTCTTTACTTGTTGGGTTACTAAAGAATAATGGACTATCAGTTCCAGAAAACCCTCCTGGGCTTTGATATACTACCTTTGATATAGTAGTAACATTTTTGAATGTAAGACAATCAGCAAGTGCTCTATTAACAATTACATTTCCTACCATTAACATGCCGAGGTCCCCTTCGCCAATAGCTTCAGCTCTCATTAATCTTGCTAATAATTCCTTTTCTTTAGTTGTATATTTAATTATCGCCATAAAATCACCTATATTATAATATGGTTTTAAATAAAAATGTTGAAAAAGATTTTTTTTTGTGTTATACTCTTTGTATATTGAATTAGGGGTGTAATTCAATGGTAGAATGATGGTCTCCAAAACCATTCATGTGGGTTCAACTCCTGCCACCCCTGCCATATATGTTGTTTAATATATTTTTAAATAAAATTAGTATATTATAGGAGGGTTTATGTCAACAATAGCGCATGGTTATAATACAATAAAATTGAGTGATGATACTTCACTTGAATTAGTAATATGCAGTGAACAAACTGATGAAAAAAATATCAGAAATACTAGTTGGAATGATGTTTACTTTAATTCAAATGATGAAAAAATAAAAATAGGAAGTTATGATACAACACCTAATTTTGTTGCTCGTAATTGGATAAAATATAATGGTAGTTGTGTTATTTTTCTAAAACAAAATATTTGTACATCTGATGTATCCGTATTGAAAGTATTCGATATAGATACAAAAAAAGTATTAGATTTAACAGATGAAGAAAAGACAGAGTTTTATTATAACCAATTTCCAAACAGTAAAATAAAAAGTAAAAAGTTAGCAAAAAAATTTAGGTAATTATATTGATAAATTTAACAGGCTTATAGATATTTTGGTCTGTTTTTTTGTAACCTTTTATGAATTAATTATTAAATCATTATTTAATAGTTATAAAATTGTAATTATTTAATTTATAAAATATTGATTATAAATCTTTAAAAGTAACAAAATTCAAAGATAACAAAAAACATATATACAAAATATTTACATGTTAAATATGGTATGTTATAAAAATTAATTGTATAAAACTTAATAATCCATGTACTAAAAATATTAGTAATATATAATAATTTATTCCCAATATATTAATTTCACATATATTAATATAGAGGTGAAATTTATGTATCAAATATATCAAGTGCAATCATATGATACTTTGGAGAATATAGCAAGAAATTTTAATACTACAATAGATGAGTTAAAGAAAATAAATGGAATTACCGATTTTACTCCAGTGATGGGAGCTCCATTGATAGTGCCAAAAGTAAATTCTGGAAATTATATTGTTCAAAGAGGGGACTCACTATATTCTATTGCAAAAAAGTATAATACAACGCCACAAGTGATAGCTATATATAATGGATTAAATGTTGGGGATTATATTTATCCAGGACAAGAAATTCAACTTCCTAATAAGAATGAAAAATTTTATGTTGTAAAAAAAGATGACACTATAAATGATTTATTGCAAAAATTAAATATCAACATACAAGATTTATTAGATTTAAATGATAATATTTTATTAAAAGAAGAGCAAGTTATTTTCTATAAAAAGGACTAAAAATTACAAAGCTCTTTTTTTTTATTTAACTTTGTTATATAATTATACAAGAAATAGAGGTGTTATTATGAAAAAAGTTTTTAGCTTATTAATATCTATTATGTTATTAATTGGGATAAGTGGTTGTTCTACAAAGTATAATACATATACTAAAATATCATATTCTGAATTTACTAAAATGAAAGAAAATAAAGAATCTTTTCCACTTGTAATAGGTGCTGCAACATGTAGTGCATGTGCAAGTTATGAAGTAACAATGGAAGCTTTTATTCAAAAATATAATGTACAAGTATATTTTATAGATATAGATACTTTAAGCGATGAAGAAAAAGAATCTTTAAGAGTTGAAACAAATTATACTTCAACTCCTACTACTGTATTCTATAAAGAAGGAAAAGTAACTCCATCATATAATAGAATGATTGGAGCTGGCGACCTTCAATCTGTAAAAACTATCTTTACACAAAATGGTTATATTAAATAGGAGATAATATGGAAAAAGATATAGAAATAATTGATTTTGATACAGAAAATAGCGTTGAAAATAAAATTGAAACCCCAGTGTTAGATATGTATGGTGAGGATTTAACTTCTAAAACATATGTTACTAATCCTGCAATAGCACGTGATGAAGAAATAAAAAAATTAATGGTTGTAGTTTTGACACCAGATAAATCTGCTTTATTAGTTGGTAAAGCTGGTATAGGTAAAACAGCAATAGTTGAAGGATTAGCATATTTAATTCAACAGGATAAAGTTCCAAATGCATTGAAAGGATATAAAATTATTAAAATTAATTCTACTTCATTATTAGGAAAAATGACTATAAATGGTAGAGAGGAAATGACTATATCATTATTGGTTGAAGAATTAAAGAAAATTCATAAAACAATTTTATTTATAGATGAAGTTCATACTTTAATTGGTGGAGACTCTGATGGTCCTATGGATCTTGCAAACATATTGAAACCAGCACTTGATAGAGGAGATATAAAAGCAATAGGTGCTACTACTACAGAAGAGTATGAAACATATGTAATTCGTGATAGAGCCTTTTTAAGAAGATTTGATAGAATTGATGTTTTAGAACCAAGTGAAGAAACAACAGTTCAAATTTTAAAGGGTTCACTACCTAGAATAGAGAAAAAAACAGGTATTAAATTTAAGTATAGTGATTATATTACTACACTGTTAATTAAATCAATCGTTTCAGCAACCTCACAATATAAAAGAGTGTATGGTCTGGCTGCAATGTATCCAGATGTTGCCTTTTCGGTTCTAAGTCAAGCATTTTCACTTGCTTTATTAGAAGATAAGGAAGAAGTTTCTATACTTGAAGTTTACAATGCAATAAAGACAAGTAAAAGAATTTATCCGGATGTTATTGTTAAAGAATTAGATAAATTTAGAGTAGAATATCAAAAATTTTGTGAAGAAGAAAATATCGTTCTTCCAGTTGTTACTATAAATGATATAAAAACTATTAGTGATTAAAAAGGTGAACTTTAAGTAGTTCACTTTTATATTGTATTTTTGTTTGTTGAAAAAATAGCACTAATATGATATTATTAGTTTGGTGATTATATGAAAAAAATACCTTTAAAAAATTATATTATTTATTCAATAATAGTACTTGTAACATTCGCAATAAGTATTTATATTGTAATGCTATTTAATAGATCAAAAGAATATTATGAAAACAATTCCGTCTTAGCAGACGTTTTATATGAAATATTACCTAAAAATAATTTGAGTGTTAGTGATAATTTAAATAATTATTTGTTAGAAAATTCAAATCTTATTATATATATATCATCTGGAAAAGATAAAAATATAAAAGAATTCGAAAATTCATTTAAAAGTTATATTATAGGCAATAATTTAAAAAACGATATTATATATATTGATTCTAATGACATAAAGAAATCAAATTTTATAGAAGATTTATTTAATAATTATGCATCAAATGATGTAATTCTTTCAAATAAACCAACCATTAAATATCCTACTTTGATAATTTTTAAAAATGGAAAAATTATAAATGTTTATAATGAAAAAATACCTAACTTATATAGCGTTAAAATATTTTTAATGACAAATGGAGTTGAAATAAATGATTAATATTGTATTGTATCAACCTGAGATACCACAGAATACAGGCAACATTATGCGTACATGTGCTGGAACCGATACTATGTTACATCTGATTAAACCATTAGGCTTTAGATTGGATGAAAAAAGCGTAAAAAGAGCTGGTGTAAACTATTTACCTTTTTGCAAGTATAAAGTGTATGAAAATTATGAAGATTTCTTATCTCAAAATGAAGGAGATTTTTATTACTTTACTAGATATTCCAAAAAAAATTATTCAACTTGCGATTATAGTAAAAAAGATTCTAACATATATCTTATTTTTGGTAGAGAAAGTACAGGCATTCCAAAAGATATACTTCATAAAAATTTAGAAAAATGTGTCAGAATACCAATGAATGATAAAATTAGAGCTTTAAATCTTTCAAATTCTGTAGCAATTGCTTTATTTGAAGCTTTACGTCAACAGGACTTTAATGATTTGTTGGTTAAAGAACCATTTAAAAGTGAAGATTATATTTATGATGATTTTGTAGATTAAAGATAATTTCTTGTATATATTTACTTGAAAAAATCTTTTTTTTATGATAATTTATTATAAGAAGAATAGGAGGGAATGTAATGGAAGAATATATTACATTTATAAGTGATAACTATATAGTGTTTTTGATCATACTCCTAGTTATAATTTTTTCTGTTATTGGTTATCTTTCAGATAAAAAAGGTTTTTTGAAAAAAAAGGATAAAATTAATAATTTTAATAGTGAAAAAAATGATAGTGTGAAATTAAAAGATGAAGCAGTGTCTACCTTAAAATCAAATTTGGATAACCCAACAAATGAGACACAAGAACAATTAATAGAACCTGAATTAACAAACAATCAGGAAGAAAATATAGATTCTCAGAAAGATGATGATACTAATATTACTGTTGATAATGATAATCTAAAGACAAATGATTTGAATAATGATAATGATATAGAAGAAAATAATCTAAATGATATACTCGAACAAATAAAAAATTTAAAAATTCCAAACATAGATGGAATGGATCAAGGTATTGAAAATAAAGAAAAAATAGATGAAGAAGATATATGGAAATTTTAAAGGAAAAGATTCTAATTTCCTTTTTTCTATACATGAACATAAAAATATGATATAATGTACTAGTCTAGCATTAAGGAGGTTGTATATGACAGTTGATCAAATATTTTCTTTAATAAAAAAGTTTTTTGATGTTTTAATAGTATGGTTTGTTTTCTATTATGTTTTAAGAAACTTAAGAAAAAATGTAAAAATGGCGTTATTATTTAAGGGAATATTATTTATCTTTATTTTAAAAATATTAAGTGATATATTTGATTTATCAACATTAGGATATTTACTTAATTATGTCATAATGTGGGGGCCACTTGCTTTAATAATAATATTTCAGCCTGAAATTAGAAATGTATTGGAACAATTGGGAAGAAGTCAACTTTTAGGTCGTCATAAAGTTTTGACTGTTGATGAAAGAGAAAAAATGGTATATGAAATAACAAATGCAATGGATTATTTGAAAAAAAGCAGAATTGGCGCATTAATAACTATTGAAAGAGATAACAGCTTAAATGATTACATTGAAAAATCAAAAAAAATATATGCTGATATATCTAGTGATTTATTAATTTCAATATTTTTCCCTAATAATCCACTTCATGATGGGGCTGTCATTATACAAGGTGATAAAATTACAAGCGCAGGAGCTGTTTTTCCAACTAGTGATAATGTAAAAATAAGTAAACGCTTAGGTACAAGACATAGGGCAGCATTAGGAATAACAGAAGAAATGGATTGTATATCATTGATTGTTTCAGAAGAAACTGGTCGCTTATCAATGGCTATAGGTGGAGAGTTATATTATAATTTGACTTTAGATGAAGTAAAAATTAAGTTATTAGATGAATTACGCCCTAAGAAAATGATATTTGATGAAGATGTAGAAAATGCAGAGGAGGAAACTCATGAAGAAAATAATTAATGGAATAAAAGCCTTCTTTATGGGGATCTGGCATATAATTGATAAATTTATTGTAGTTCCCATTACAAAACTAGTATTTATAATAAATAACAAATTAACAAAGTCCGGAAAAAAATTTGAAACATGGATTGCTAAACCTAGTACATTATTATTTATTTCATTATTTTTTGCTATAGTAATGTTTGTTGTAGTTGATCAAAAAATAATATTTTATTCAGAAAGTTCAGCCGAAGTTTTATCAGGGCAAGCAGTAACAGCAGTTTACAATTCAGAAGCATATGTTATAGAAGGATTACCTGAAACTGTAGATATTGTTTTAATTGGTAATAAAACAGATCTATACATAGCAAAACAATCAGTTGTTGGAAACGTTGTAGTAGATTTAACAAGATTTACAGGGACAATTGAAGGTGTTACAAAAGATGTTACAATAGAATACAATCGTGGATTGTCTGCTGTTGAATACAAGGTTAATCCATCAACTGTATCCGTAACAATTTATAAAAAGGATTCACTAGCCACTACGATGACTCCTGAAATATTAAACGCTGATCATTTGAATGACACTGTTTCAATAGAAAATGTCGAAATAGATGATGATAATGTAATAATAAAAGGAGCAAGAAAATATATAAAAGATGTAGCAGTTGTAAAAGCATTAGTAGATGTTGATAATTTACCATCACAACAAGCAGGTACTCAAACAATAGAGAATGTTCCATTAAAAGCATATGATAAAGATGGAAAAGTTGTAGATGTAGAATTAGTTCCAGCAACTACAAGCGTTAAAGTTACAACAGGCGAATATAAAAAACAAGTACCTATTAAAGTTATTCCAAATGGTAATATTGCCTTTGGCCTTGCAATTAGTACAATAGAATTAAGTGAAAAAGAAGTATGGATATATGGTTCTCAAAATGAATTACAAAATATAAGTTATATACCGGTTAACGTAGATGTAAATCAATTATCCGAAAATAAAACATATAAAATGGAATTAACTAAACCAGTCGGAGTTAAATCTATGTCTATTAATAATGTTAATGTTACTATAAATATTGATTCAATTGAATCGAAGGATATAGATGAAGTTACAATTAATGGTATAAATGTAGGTGAAGGATTAAAAGCTACTGCTTCATCTCGGGAGGATGGAAATATTACTGTAACGGTAAAAGGTGTAAAAAGTGTAATAGAAAATATTTCCAAAGACGATATAATAGCCTATGTTGATTTAGCTGGTCTTGGAGTTGGAACACATAATGTTCAGGTTCAAATAGAAAAATCAGACGTAAAAGTCGATTATGTGCCTAAGAAAACAACAGTTTCAATTCAAATAACAAAAAAATAATAAAACAAAAAAACTAATTTATGATGGATAACATCAATTAATTAGTTTTTTTATCTTTCAATGTGATTGAATAATAAACCAGTATTAATAATACCAGCTACACCAACAACTATATATATTATTTTTGATATAATACTTGTAGTCCCAAATAAATAATCTACAAGATTAAAATCAAGCATTCCAACAAGTAGCCAATTAATTGCTCCTATTATTGTGAATACTAAACAAGTCTTTTGTAAAGCTTCCATTATTTCATCCCTTTCTAAAATCATTAGTTATACTGTGCAAAAAATTAAAAAATATTCACATATTTTTTTTACTAAAAAAATATAATTAATTGAAAAGATAGAGGTGAAAGTTTGAAAAAAATTTTAATTGTTTTGTTAATTGGTATGTCGTGTTTTTTGATAACTGGATGTGGTAAATATGATGGAAAAAGTTTTGTTAAAGAATTATCAAAAAAAGTAAATAATTCAGATTCATATAATTTAAATGGTGTATTAGAAATTAGAAATAACGAAGAAACATATTCATATGATGTAAATGTTTCATATAAAAAAGAAAATAATTTTAAAGTTGGTTTAAAAAATAAAATTAACAATTATGAACAAATTATATTAAGAAATTCAGAAGGAATATATGTTTTAACTCCATCGTTAAATAAAAGTTTTAAATTTCAAAGTGAATGGCCATATAATAGCTCCCAAACTTATTTGTTACAAACTCTATTAAAAGATATAGAAAATGATGAAGAGTATAAATTCAAGCAAACAGATAATGGATATATGATTGAAACAAAAGCCAATTATTCAGCAAATAAAGATTTATCTACTCAAAAATTATATTTTGATAAAAATAAAACTTTAAATAAAGTTGAAGTTTTCGACACTTCAGGAAATTTAAAAATAACAATGAATATAGAAAAAATAGAATATAATAAAAACTTTGATGATAATGATTTTAAATTAAATTCTAATATGAATTCTTCTACTTCAAAACAACAAGTTGATAAAACTATTGATCAAGTAATATATCCTATGTATATGCCACAAAACACACATTTATCAAGTGAGAATAAAGTTTCTAAAGAAAATGGAGAAAGAATAATAATGACTTTTTCTGGTGACAGTTCATTTATGTTAATACAAGAAACGGCCAATATATCAGATAAAAACAGTGTAGTTTCAGTAAATGGAGAACCTTATATGTTAATTGATACAATAGGGAATGTTACAGATAACTCTGTTGAATGGATAAGCAACGGAATAGAATACTATTTACTTTCAGATAAATTAACTAAAGATGAATTATTATCAGTTGCCAAATCATTAAGTGTAATGCCTGTTGGCAAATAAAATATTTACAAAAAAATAATATATGGTATAATTGTTTTGGTGAATAGAAATGTCAAATAAAAAATTAAATCAAAAAAAAATATATACAAGTGAAACAGAAATGGGAATAAATTATATAAAAATCATTTTAATAATATTAGTTATAGTATGCGTGTTTTCGTTAATTACATCTTTTGTAACAAATAAGAAAAACAATAAAAACAATTCTAATGAAGTAACTATACAATATAAAGAAATAATAGCTGGAAACATATTAAACGTTTCAAATGATGAGTATTATGTTTTGCTAGAGTTTGAAAATGATAATTATAACACTTTATATGAAACATATTTGACAAATTATGCTTCAAAAGAAAAAGCTTTACCTTATTATAAAGTAGATATGTCAAAAGGATTTAATAAGAGTTATATTTCAACAGACAAACCTAATTTAGATACAGATATTTCATCGGAACTAAAGTTTACAGAAACAACTTTACTTAAGATTAAATCAAAGAAAATAGTTGAAAAATATTATACTAATGATGCTATTATTAAAGCGTTAGAACAATTATAAGAGTGTAACTAAGCAAAAAAATTAATTATACTCTTTTCTTTTTGCAACTAAAACATTTTTGTGTGGTATAATTAAAATGTTAAATATAGTTGAGGTGATTAAAATGAAAAATAAAAAACAAAATAATAATTATTTAAATCAATACAAGCCTGTAGAAGTTATTATATTAATTGTTTCAACTGCAATAATTTGTTTCATAGCGGGATGGCTATTGTCGATTAAGTTTACTAATCAAAATGTTAAAACGATAAATAACAAAGACGAGTTATCAGATTTTTTAGAGGCATATGATACAATAGTAAAAAATTATTATGGTGAAGTTGATAAAAATGCGTTAATCAAAGGTGCAATAGAAGGTATGATTGATTCTCTTGGGGATACTAATACAACATATATAGATGATGAGTCTTCTAATAATTTTAATGCATTATTAAATGGTTCATATAACGGAATTGGTGTAGAAATTGCAAAAAAAGATAAAGATATCATTATATATAGTGTATTTGATAATTCACCAGCTTCAAATTCTGGTTTAAAAACTGGTGATATAATAAAGAGCGTTAATGGTCAATCAGTAGATGGTATGAGTACAAGTGAAGTTGTTAATTTAATAAAAAAAGATACGACCCAAGTTAAACTAGTAATTCAAAGAGATAATAAAGAATTAACGTTTGACTTAAAATTAAATACAGTCACATTAGATTCTGTTAGTTCAAAAACATTTGAAGTCAATAATAAAAAAATAGGTTATATCTATATATCAATATTTGCATCTAATACTTATGAACAATTTAAATCAAAACTAGAAGAGTTAGAAAAAGCTAATATTGATTCATTAATAATAGATGTTAGATATAATTCTGGTGGACATTTAACAACAGCAACAAAAATAATTTCATTGTTTTTATCCTCAGACAAAGTTATTTATCAAATTGAAGACAGTAGCGGAACACAAAAACACTACTCTCAAGGAACCATAACAAAAGAATATCCAATTGTAGTATTAGTCAATGGGAATAGTGCTTCGGCATCTGAAATACTAGCGTCAGCTTTAAAAGAACAATATAATGCAATACTTGTTGGCAAAAAAACATATGGTAAGGGTACTGTTCAAGAATTACTAAAAACTAAAAATGGGATACAATATAAAATTACTACACAACATTGGTTAACGTCAAAAGGCAACTGGATAGATAAGCAAGGTATAGATGTTGATTATGATGTTGAATTAACCGATAAATATTTATCAAACCCTATAGATGAAAATGATAGCCAATTGAATAAAGCAATAGAAATATTGAAATAACATTAGTTATTTCTTTTTTTATATTATAATAATTATGTTATAATGAAGATGGTGGTTAAATTGAAAGAAATAAAAATAGGAGACAAATTAGAAATACAATGTTATAAGCATAACGGTAAAGTTCATCGATATTGGTCTGAGGCAGTACTTCTTGATAAGAAAAAAAATTATATGGTGTTTGGTAATGATAAAACACAAGTTATAGAAGCAGAAGGAAATGTTTGGAAAACAAAAGAACCGGCCATAATGTATTTTTTTGATAATGAATGGTTTAACATAATTGTACAATTAAAAAAAGATGGCATATATTATTATTGTAATATAGCATCACCGTTTATAATAGAAGAAGGTACGATAAAATACATTGATTATGACTTAGACTTAAGAATATTTCCTGATGGTGAATATAAAATACTTGATCAAATGGAATATAATTATCATAAAAGAATAATGAACTATTCGGATGAATTAGATAATGTAATAACTTCTGCATTAGATAGATTGATTCATAAATATAAAGAAGGGGTAATAATGTTTTCTAAGAAAAACAATTTAGAATATTATTCACAATATAAGCAAATAAAAGAAAATTTAAAAAAATGTAATTTTAATTAATTGCATACATATAATATATAGAAAACAGTTAAATTTGTTTTTTAAATATTAGTTGAGAATGTCAAAAATCGACAAAAATATTTATTTTTTTTAAAAATGTAAAAAAAGTATTGACATTGATTTTGGCATTTGATATATTAGTAGTGCTTTCGCGGAAAGTCAGTAAAAAAAGAGTGAGAAAAGTTCAAAAATATCTCAATAAAAAAATTTAAAAAACTTTCAAATAACTCTTGACTTAATGGATGGCATTTGATATATTAGAAGTACTTCAAAAAAGAAGTATGAAATGATCTTTGAAAACTGAGCAAAATGTCAATTCAAATTTAGCTAGGAATAACAAATTAATTCAAAATTATTTT
>CAJMOW010000022.1 GCA_905215145.1 uncultured bacterium
TACTTGGACATTCTAGTGTTAATCCACTAGGGATTGCAACATTAACTGGATGTGAATATCCAGCAGTTACTACTAATTCATTTCCTTTAGTAGCAAAACGATATCCTACACCTATTGATTCTAGTTTCTTTTCAAAACCTTCTGAAACACCAATAATCATATTTTTGATATTAGCATTTGCAGTACCATGAAAATTCTTGAAGTTATCATTTTTTCTAGTTAATTTAACTTCATTTCCTTCTACTGTTACAGTAATATTTTTATTAATTTTAGTAGAAAGTTCTCCTTTTGGTCCTTTTACTGTTACAACATCTCCATCAGTTGATAGTGTAACATTTGCAGGTAATGAAAGTATTCTATTTCCAATACGACTCATATAAATCCTCTCTTTCTACCAAATAAACGCTAATACTTCTCCACCTAATGATTGACGTCTTGCATCTCTATCTGTCATTATTCCTTTAGAAGTAGACACGATAGCAATACCAAGTCCATTTAACACACGTGGTAATTCTTCAGCTTTAGCATAAACACGTAATCCTGGTTTAGAAATTCTTTTTAATCCAGTGATAACGCTTTCTTTCTTTTCACCATATTTTAAAGTTAATACAATAATGCTTTGAGAATCAGATTCTTTAGTTTTATAATCGACTATATATCCTTCTTCTTTTAGTATTCTTGCTATTTCTAATTTTATTTTTGAAGCGGGTACTTCAACTTCTTTATAACGCATCGCTTTTGCATTACGAATTCTTGTAAGCATATCTGCGATTGGATCTGTTACCATATATATCCTCCCTTCATCCTACCAGCTTGATTTTTTAACCCCTGGTATTTGTCCTTTATATGCTAGTTCCCTAAAACAAATACGACAAATTCCGTATTTTCTAAGTACAGCGTGAGGTCTGCCACATCTTTCACAACGTGTATATTCACGTACTTTGAACTTAGGTTTACGACTAGCTTTTACAATCATGCTTTTCTTAGCCATACTATCCTCCTAATAATTATTTTTTAAATGGCATACCGAAACCTTTTAATAAATCATAAGCTTCTTCGTTTGTTTTTGCTGTTGTAACGAAAACAATATCCATTCCGCGTACTTTAACAACATTATCATACTCTATTTCAGAGAAAATTAATTGTTCTGTAAGTCCTAATGTATAATTACCTCTACCATCAAATGATTTTGAAGAAACACCTCTAAAATCACGAACACGTGGTAGTGTAATAGAAATTAATTTATCTAAAAAGTTATACATATTTTCTCCACGTAAAGTAACTTTACATCCAATAGCTTGACCTTCTCTTACTTTGAAACCAGCTATTGCTTTTTTTGCTTTAGTAGCAACAGGTTTTTGTCCTGTAATAACTTCAAGATCTGCCATTGCTGCATCAATTAATTTACTATTAGTTGTTGCATCACCAACACCCATGTTTACTACTATTTTGTCTAGTTTAGGTACTTCCATAATACTATTATAAGCATGTTTTTCCATTAAACTAGGTACGATTTCTTTTGAATATTTTTCTTTTAGGTGGTTCATAAATACCCTCCTTCCAATTAATCAAGGCTTTCATTAGATTTCTTAGAAATTCTAATTTTTTTGCCATTTTTATCTATCATATGACCTATTCTAGTTCTTTTTTTAGTTTTTGGATCGATCATCATTACATTTGAAGCATTAATTGGAGCTTCCATTTCAACGATGCTACCAGCTGTTTGACCATTTGGTTTAATATGTTTTTTAATCATATTTACGCCTTCAACAATTACTTTGTTTTCAGATCTAAGAACTTTAGTAATAGTGCCTTCTTTTCCTTTTGATTTTCCGGACGTAACAACTACTTTGTCTCCTGTCTTAAATTCCATATTTTTCCTCCAACCTATAACACTTCTTTAGCAAGTGATACAATTTTCATATAGTTTTTATCACGTAATTCACGTGCAACTGGTCCAAATATACGAGTTCCAACTGGTGTCTTATCATCTTTAATAATAACACATGCATTATCATCAAATTTAATATAAGATCCATCTTCTCTTCTAAGACCAAACTTACTTCTAACAACTACAGCTTTTACAACTTTGCTTCTTGCTACTGTACCGTTAGGAGTTGCTTTTTTTACAGTTCCAACTACTATATCACCAATATTACCTGTTTTAACTTTGCTTCCACCAAGTACTCTAATAACCATTAGTTCACGAGCACCAGAGTTGTCAGCAACTTTTAAACGACTTTGTTGTTGAATCATATATTAATCCTCCTATTCGTTTTCAATTATAAAATAATTGCTTTTTCTACTATTTCAACTAAACGGAAATGTTTAGTTTTAGATAGAGGTCTAGTTTCTATAATACGAACTGTATCTCCTACACTAGCCTCATTTTTTTCATCATGAGCAGCATACTTTTTAGAATATTTAACACGTTTTCCGTATAAAGTATCCTTTTTATAAGTTTCAACTAAAACTGTAATTGTTTTATCTGATGAAGCGCTTACAACTTTTCCTACTAATTCTTGAGTTCTTTTTTCCATTGTTTAACCTCCTATTCTGATAGTTCGCGTTCGCGTAAAATTGTTTTCATGCGAGCAACTAACTTTCTTAATTCTTTGATTCTTGAAGGTTTTTCAAGGTTACCAGTAGCTTGACTTAAACGTAAATTAAATAATTCTTCCTTATATTCTTCAATTTTTTTTGTAATTTCTTCTGTTGACATATTTCTGATTTCATTATTTTTCACTAGTCTCACCACTTTCTTTTTTTACGAATTTACATTTGATAGGAAGTTTGTGCATTGCAAGTCTTAAAGCTTCTCTTGCAGTTGCTTCATCTACCCCACTAATTTCAAACATAATTTTTCCTTTTTTAACAACGGCTACCCATACTTCAGGTTGACCTTTACCTTTACCCATACGAGTTTCCAAAGGTATTTTAGTTAATGATAAGTGTGGGAAAATATTTATAAATACTTTTCCTCCACGTTTCATATAACGAGTCATTGCAACACGAGCAGCTTCGATTTGTTGTTGAGTTATCCAAGCACCTTCTTCTGCTTTTAAACCATATTCACCAAAATGTAACTCTTTGTTTCCTCTTGTTACGCCATCATATTGTAAACGATGTGGTCTACGATATTTAGTTCTTTTTGGAATGACTGCCATTTTCATTACCTCCCTTATTTTTCTTTTCAGGAAGGATTTCTCCTTTGTAAATCCATACTTTAACACCGATCTTACCATAAGTAGTATCTGCTTCTTTATGAGCGTAATCAATATCTGCTCTTAAAGTATGAAGTGGAACATTTCCTTCAACATATCCCTCAGTTCTTGCCATATCAGCTCCACCTAAACGTCCTGATACTGAAGTTTTAATTCCTTTTGCTCCTGCTTTAACCGCATTTCTTATAGCTCTTTTTTGAGCGATTCTGAATGAAACACGATTTTCAATTTGATGTGCTATATTTTCTGCAACAAGTGCAGCAACCATATCTGGATTTTTTACTTCCATAATTGATATTTGAATATCTTCATTTACTAATTTTGATAATTCTTTTTTTAATTTTTCTATTTCATCTCCACCGTGACCAATTACTACGCCAGGTTTTGCCGTATTTATAATAACATCAACTTTTGAATTTGATCTTTCAATAAGAATACTTGCTACTGCAGCATCTTTTAATTTCTTAGTTAAAAATCTACGAATTTTAACATCATTATTTAAATATTTTGAGAAATTTTTATTATCTGCGAACCATTTTGATTCCCATGTTTTGTTGATGCCAATTCTAAGTCCTATTGGACTAACTTTTTGACCCACGAGTTTTCCTCCTTTGTTTATTTTTCACTAACAACTATCTTTATATGACTTGTTCTCTTTTTAATTGGATCTACATGTCCACGAGAACCAAACTTCATTCTTTTCATTACTTGTCCTTCGTTAACAACAGCTTCTTTAACATATAATTTAGCTTTATCTAAACTTAAGTTATTTTCAGCATTTGCAACAGCAGACACTAATACTTTTCTAGATAGTCTAGCTGATTCTTTATTAATATTTTTTAATATTTTATCTGCTTCTTCTACGCTTTTTCCACGTATCAAATCTATAACTAAACGGGCTTTACGAGGTGCAATTCTAACTCCTTTTGCAATCGCTACTGCTTCCATTTTAGTCCTCCTTCCTGAGTTTTAATTATTTTACTTTATTTTCGCCATGTCCACCAAATTTACGTGTTAATGCAAATTCACCTAATTTATGTCCAACCATATCTTCTGTAACATAAACAGGAATGAATTCTTTACCATTATGAACAGCAAATGTGTGTCCAATGAATTCAGGGTAGATTGTTGAACGGCGAGACCAAGTTTTTATAACTTCTTTTTTTCCTGTTTCATTTGCCTTTATAACCTTGTTAAATAAGTGTTTATCTATAAAAGGTCCTTTTTTTAAGCTTCTAGCCATTTAATTCAATTCCTTTCCCTATTTTTTACGACGACGTACGATTAATTTATCGCTTGCTTTTTTATTATCACGTGTCTTATATCCTAATGCTGGTTTACCCCAAGGAGTAACAGGTCCTTTACGACCAACAGGTGTACGACCTTCTCCACCACCATGTGGGTGATCATTAGGGTTCATAACAGATCCACGAACAGTAGGTCTAATACCCATATGTCTTTTACGACCTGCTTTACCAATGCTTACTAATTCATGATCAGCATTTCCAACTTCTCCAATTGTAGCTCTACAAGTACTTAATACTTTACGAACTTCTCCACTTGTTAAACGAAGTAATGTATATTTTCCTTCACGTCCTAATATTTGAATACTTGAACCAGCAGTACGTGCCATTTGGCCACCTTTTCCTGCTTTTAATTCAACATTATGAACTAAAGTACCTTCTGGAATATTTCCAAGTTCTAGTGAGTTCCCAATTTTAATATCTGTTGAAACTCCACTTTCAACTCTATCTCCAACTTTTAATCCTTTTGGAGCGATAATATATCTTTTTTCTCCATCAGCATAATTGATTAAAGCAATGTTTGATGTTCTATTTGGGTCATATTCTATTGAAGCAACTATGCCAACAACGTTATCTTTATTTCTTTTAAAATCGATAATACGATATTTTCTTTTTGCTCCTCCACCACGATGTCTTAAAGTGATTTTACCTTGGTTATTACGACCACCATTTTTCTTTAATGTTACAACTAGTGATTTTTCTGGTGTGTCTTTAGTTATTTCAGTGTTAACTAATTTAGACATACCACGAGTACCATTAGTCATAGGTTTAAATGTTTTTATTGCCATGATTACCCTCCTTAGTTAAGTTCAATTGAACTTCCTTCACTTAGTTTAACAATTGCTTTTTTAACTTTTACTGTTTTACCAGTATAACGTCCAACTCTTTTTTTCTTTGGTTTAACATTTATAGTATTAACACTATCAACTTTTACATTGAATACTTTTTCAATTGCTTGTTTGATTTGTGTTTTATTTGCTTTAACATCAACGCTAAATACTATAACATTGTTTTTTGCTAAATCAGAACTTTTTTCAGTAATGATTGGTGCTTTTATAATATCTCTGTAATTACTCATCATTAGATAAGCACCTCCTCTATTTGTTTAACAGCTGCTTCTGTAATAATCATTTTATCAGCTGATATAACATCTAAAACATTTATTTCATTAGCTTGTAATAAAATAACATTGCTTAGGTTACGAGTTGCTAAAATCATATTTTCGTTTAATTCATCTACAACTATTAATACATTTTTTTCAGCTTTCAAATTTGCTAATAAAGATTTAACATCTTTTGTTTTTGAACTTTGGATATCAAAATTGTCAACAACTATTAATTCTTTTTCTATTGCTTTATAAGCTAATGCAGATTTTAAAGCTAGTCTTCTTTCTTTACGATTCATTTTTTTGTTGTAGTCTCTTGGATGTGGTCCAAAAACTACACCACCATGATACCAATGTGGAGCACGTGTACTACCTTGACGAGCACGTCCTGTACCTTTTTGTCTCCAAGGTTTTTTTCCTCCTCCACTAACTTCTGAGCGTGTTTTTGTATCTGCTGTACCTTGTCTTAATGAATTTCTTGATAAAGTAATTGCATCATATAATACAGCATCATTTGGTTCTATACCCCAAATTTCTTTTGATAATGTAATATCTTTTACTTTTTCACCTTTTGTATTTAATACAGATAATTTAGACATCTATATTCCTCCTATTCTTCTGTTGCTTCAGCAGGTGCTGATTCAGCAGTTTCTTCGACAACTGGTGTTTCTTCATTAGCAACTTCTACAGGAGTTTCAGTAACATAAGTGTTTAATTCTTCTGTTTCATTTACTTTTCCTGGATTTTTAACTGAAGTTTTAATTACAACTAATGATTTTTTAGGTCCTGGTATATTACCTTTAACTAATATTACATTATTTTCTTTATCAACAGCAATTATTTCTAAGTTTTGAATAGTTACTGTTAAAACTCCCATATGACCTGGTAATTTTTTACCTTTAAAAACACGCATTGGTCTCATAGTACCCATTGAACCTGGTTTTCTGTGATAATGTGAGCCATGTCCCATAGGTCCTCTACTTTGATTATGTCTTTTAATAACGCCTTGGAACCCATGACCTTTTGTAGTTCCTGTTACGTCAACTACTTCACCAGCTTCAAATATATCAACAGATATTTCTTGACCTAATGAATAGTTGTTAATGTCTACACCTTTAATTTCTTTAAAGAAGCGCTTAGGTGTAGTATTAGCTTTGCTAGTATGTCCAGCAGAAGCTTTTGTCGCTAACTTTTCTCTCTTTGTATCAAATCCAAGTTGAATAGCTTCATAACCATCGTTTTCTAATGTCTTGATTTGTGTTACAACATTAGGTTCTACTTCTACAACAGTTACCGGAACTAATTTACCTGATTTTGTAAATACTTGAGTCATTCCAATTTTACGACCTAAGATTCCCTTTTTCATATTTTTCCTCCTATAATATTATTTTGATATCAACACCGCTTGGAATATCTAAATGAGAAAGTGCCTCAATAGTTTCCTTTGTTGGATTTACGATATCAATTAGTCTTTTGTGTGTTCTCTTTTCAAATTGTTCACGTGAATCTTTGTATTTGTGAACTGCTCTTAAAATAGTAACTTTTTCAATTTCAGTTGGTAGTGGAATTGGTCCACAAGCTGTACCTCCTGATCTTTTAACAGTTTCGATTATTTTAGCGCAAGCTGCATCTAAACTTTTGTGTTCAAATGCTTTTAATTTGATACGAACTTTAGTTTTAGACATTTTGTATCCTCCTCTCGCCTATATCTAGTATAGACTTGCTCCGTGTAAAAACCTGAATGCTAGTTTAATTTGTTTTGCAACTTAACCTGGCGTATCAGCAACCTCACACATCATTGCATGCCACACATTCAAAATTATACACAATAATTGTATTAAAATCAAGCTTTTTTAGAACTTTTTATTAAATTTTTTGCTCATAAAATATTATTGCATATTTTAATATCAAAAGTAGATATAATATTATAGGTGAAATAATGAATCTAGTTCCAAATATAAACGCTAAAACATTTACACTAAGTGCTGTTACAATAGGCTTTTTATTAATTGATGAGTTAACACCAGCTGAACAAAATTCATTAGGCAACTGGTTTATGGCAATAGGGCAAGTTTTATGTACTAATTCTGCACAACAACAAGTTATTAATAACAGAAGTAATACTTCTACACCATATAACTCACATATTATTAACGATAACAATATAAATAGCTCTCAAAATAATGTTAACGAGCAAATTGATCTAATGAAAAAAGTCATCAATGTCATGAAACAAGAAATTGATAATTTAAAACAAAATTAAAAATACCAATCAATTTTGTTGATTGGTATCTTTATTATTATAATTCACATACATTGAATTGTTTACATTGTTATCAAAACTAATATTATTTTGTGAGAAATTATTGCCTTGAATATTTTGAGAAAATTTATTATTATTTTCTAATAATTGTTCATTATCATTAACTATGTTTTCATTAGCGTTATTTTTTACTTTATTATTTTTTAAACTAACCAATTTAGAATATATTATTATTAATGATATTATTATAGCATTTAACACAAACATTATAGAACTGGCTTGTACTAGCATTAGAAATATTGAGTTTGCATATAAAGAGCTTTGTGAAAAAAAGTCTAAATCATTACTTATAACTGTTTCAAGAATTATAAAGAAAAATAAGTAAGTCAAACAAAAACTGAATAAATTAATGATATTTATAGTAAGCACTTCTTTTTGACTTAAAAATTTTATTTTTGAATAAGTATTAAATATACTAAATATAGCATTTATATTAACAATAATTAATATCAAAAAATATATTACTACGTTAGGAAAATAAACAATACTAAATATTAAATCTACTATCTTATCAAATAAATATAATAAAAATTTTCCATAATATCCAAATAAAAGTATAATCAATGTTAAATATATAATGAATAAAATTTTTCTAACCTTTTTATCCTTTTTTATCATAAAAATTATCATCATAAAAAGTGATGCTGCAAAGAAAATAAACATTTCTAAATAAAAAGGTGTTGTAAATATTAAAACTAATATTGAGTATATATTTTGCAAAAAATTAGTTTCTTCCATTTTAAACACCTTCTATTTATACTCTCTCAAAAATATATATTGTTTGAGTAGTTTTTGAATTTTTAGTACAAGTAATCAACGTTAATGTCGATTTCTCATTATTTCTATATATTATTAAATTACCAGTTTTGGGTTGGGTATATGTATTAACAAGTTTGTACTTATATTCAACATTTTTATAATTTATATATGCAACATCACCAATGCTTAAATCGCTTAATTTTTTAAAATAAGATCTATATGAACTGCCATTATGAGCAGCTAAAATAACGTTGCCAAGATTTTCATCAGGATAATTAGATTGTTTAATTATCATAACATTTTTATTAACAGTATTATATTTTGATTTTTTGTCATAAAAACCTTTTTCTAAAGATATTTTAGGTATTCTTAAAGTTCCAATATATTTTTCAGTAATTGTTTCTGTTTGTGTAGGTTTGGTTTGAATTGTATTAGAAGAATCAATTTGATCTTTTTGTTGTTCTTCTTTTTGTTCCTCTTGTTTCACTTCTTCATCTGTTTCATAATTACCTATCATACTTATTTGTTCTTTTGATTCATTATCCACTATTTCAAGTGACATTTTTTGAAAAGCAATATTTTTTTTTTGATTTTTATATGGAATTAGTATCAATGTTAAACCAATAAAAGTTATAGATACAAGGAAAGCGATTCCTATTTTATTCAATATTACACACTTCTACGTTTTTTTATGTTGTTAACATATAATACTGTTCCAACAATACCTGCTGTTATTAATAATCCACCTATTACGTATATCATAGTTGATGTGAAACTTCCTGTATCTGGAACATCAATTACTGTTAATGAATCATACATAACAATTTCTTGAGATTCTTTTTCTTCTACCTTAAATGTTACTGGTTTTGCTTTATCATAACCAGTAGGCGCTACTAATTCTTCCAAAGTGTAAGTTTCACCAACTACTAATTTTTCTATTGTATAAGCTTCTTTTGTAGTAGTCCAAGTGGCTATTACTTCACCTTTTGAATTTTTTAATTGTAATTTTGCACCTTCAAGTAATGTTTTTTTATCTTTTGAATCTTTCTTTGATACTATTATTTTTGTAGGTTGATTTTTCATTATTACCTTATCTTCTACAAGTCCTTTTTCATTTATTTGAAACATAACTTTTTCAGTTGATTTAATATATCCTTCTGGAGCTATTGTTTCTTCTAAAACATACATTCCTTTTGCTAGTCCAGTTATTACATGTGGCTTATCTGAAGATACCCATTTATCTATTTCTTTTCCAGCAGCAGTTTTTAAAACTAATGTTGCTCCTGGCAACTCTTTTCCGGTAGTAGCATCTTGTTTACTAATTTCAACTTGATTTTTTGTATTCTTAAAAGTAAAAGTTTGAACTGTTTCAACATTTTTAATTTCACAGCTTTGTTTTTTAGTATCTAATACATATCCAGATGGTGCTTCAATTTCTTCAATTGTACATTTACCTATTGCAACACCTGATAATGCATAAGCTTTGGTCGTAGTTGTCCATTCATATATTTTACCTTTTGAATCAGTTAATTTCATTTTAGCGCCTGCTATTGTGCTACCTTTTTCATCAGTTTTTAATACTTGTATTTTAGTTTTCTTATTTACCATGGTTTCTGATTGCATTGTCCCATTACGAACAATTTTAATAGTTTTATTAGAAGCCTTTATAAATCCAACTGGGGCAGTTTCTTCTACTAATGTTAAATTTCCTTCAGGAATATCCCAAAATTCTTTTTCACCAGTTGTTGATGTCCAGCTTTCTATCAATGAACCATTATATAGTAGTTTCAATTTCGCACCAGAAACTCCATTACCTTTTTCATCTACTTTTTTGATTCTAAGAGCAGTTCTGGCAAGGCTCAAAGTAATCTCACTACTTGCAGTAGATGGAGTTACTGATGTTATAAATAAATTTTGACGTGAAGCATCATCACTTCCATACAAATATAATTTACTAATGTTCTTTTTTGCAGTTGCTTTAACTGTAATTTTTCCTGTCATGCCATTAATATTATCTTTTGGAATTTTTATAGTTGTTGTCTTTCCATTCACAGTTTTATTATAACTGCCAAATCCTATAACATTATCATATTCAAAGCCCTCAAAAGTTCCGTTTGTTGTTGCAGTTACACTTGCAGAAAATAATTTATTAGTGCTGTCATATGTCATCATTTTACTTGAAGGGTTACTTAACAAACTTATTGTTGCTGAAGATGTATCAATAGTTTTTCCTGTATCATGATAACTTTTTGCTGCATAAGCAAAGCTTTTTATTGCATCATGTATAGTTTTACTATCTCCAGAATAAGTTCCATTTTTAAACAATGCTTCAAGTGATCCAGATGAACTATCAGGTACACCATTAACTAAATCTTGATACCACCATAATGCCATTTGCGTAATATAATAATCGGTTGCTTCAGTTCCTGTTGCACCAGAGAATGTTGCTGCATGATTAGTTTGATATCCATGTTCTGAAATATAAAAATATCCTACATCAGTTATATTTTCTGTTAAATGCAAATTTGTTGTACTTTGATACTCGAGCTTATTACTTTCAAAGCAATAAGCAGCATATCTAGCAGTACTATTATCATCATAAGTGACATTAACAAATTGATGTTGTACATACACATTTGGTATTAATGTTAATGCCCCATTGTATTCAGTTGAAACTGTAGAAATATTTTTTGCACTCACAGTTCCACACATAAAAAACATAAAACATAAAACTGGAAATAATAATATTTCCTTAAACTTCTTAACACTTTCTATCATATCTACCACCCTATTCTAAAAATAATTATAATATACATTTTTCCCTATTTCAACATTTTTAGCTTAAAAAAAACACAAATTGTAAATTTTTGTATATTTTTTATGTCATATATATTATGAACTAAAAAACACATATTATAAAAAAAATAATCAAATTAATGATTATTTTACAAATGGTAATAAAGCCATAAAACGTGCTTTTTTAACTTCGCCAGCTATATGTCTTTGATGTTTAGCGCAAGCACCTGTCATACGTCTAGGTAAAATTTTACCTTTATCATTGCTTACATATTTTTTAACAACATCTACATTTTTATAGTCAACATCTTTTCCAGCACACATTTGACATATTTTTTTCTTTTTTCTATAAAATTCAGCCATTTTTATTTCCTCCTTTTAGTCTAAGAAGTTTTCATCAATAGAAACGCTGTCACCAAAATCAGCAAATGGATCATTATCAACATCTACATTTGGTGTTTCATTTTGATAATCATATGGAGTCATTTCAGACCCTTGTTCTCTATTTTGAGATTGAGATTTACTTTCCAAAAATTGAACAGAATCAGCAACTACATCCATTGTATATCTTTTGTTTCCATCTTTATCATCATAACTTCCTGTTTGTAATCTTCCTTCAACAGAAACCAAACTACCTTTGTTTAAAAAATTACAAACATTTTCAGCTTGTTTTCTCCAAACAACAACATTAATAAAGTCAGTTTCTCTTTGCCCTTGGGCGTTATTAAAAGTTCTATTTACTGCTACTGAAAAACGAGCAAATGGTAAATTTGATCCCGTATATCTTAATTCAGGTTTTGCAGTTAATCTTCCAATCAACATTACACGATTCATTTATTTACCTCTTTCTTATTTTTCAAGTTTAGTTATTAAATGACGAACAATGTCATTGCTTATTAAAGCTAAACGGTCAAATTCCTTAATAGCTTTATCATCATTTGCTATACAAGTCATTACATAATAGTAACCACTTTTAAAGTCTTTGATTTCATAAGCTAATTCTCTTTGTCCCATTTCTTCAACTTTTATTTCACTTGCACCGTTATCCTTTAACACTTTTTCAAAAGAAGAAGCTACTTTTTTTATTTCATCTTCTGATAATGTAGGACGAACGATAAACATGATTTCATAGTTTTTCATTTTCTACACCTCCTTATGGTCTCACTAGGCTCTTATGAGCAAGGAGTAAATTAATACTCGCAATTGATTATATCAAATAGATTTAAATTTGTAAACCTTATTTAATGTTTATTAAAAAAAAAAGAAAAAATGTATAAATATTATACATTAAATCTAAAAAAGCATATATCTCCATCTTGCATTATATAATCTTTGCCTTCAAGTCTAAGTTTTCCTGCTTCTTTTACAGCTTTATCATTTCCA
>CAJMOW010000023.1 GCA_905215145.1 uncultured bacterium
ACGTTTAAAATTAAACATTGCGGCGAGTGCAGGATTCGAACCTGCGACCAATTGATTAACAGTCAACTGCTCTACCACTGAGCTAACTCGCCATTTAAATACTAAACACCATCTAGCATTATTAAGAAACCTATAATGGCTATCATAGAACCAATTATGATTGGAACTCCTATAATATCTCCTAAGTTTACTAGTATTGGCAACAATAGAATCATGCATCCAATTAGAAACATGATAAGTCCTTTAATAAATCTGTGTGTCATAAAATCTATATATTTCCTACTGACAGGCGGCAGCATGATTATCCATGCGGAATTATCATGCCTGTGGGAGTCATTACATAAGTCTTAGAGACTTGAATGAAATACCACTTAACTGCTTTCTTAATTAACTTAAATAGTTTCATAATAACTCAGTTTTAGTCAGTAAATTAATAATCTAAAGAAACCACTCTATCTTCACAGACCGAGTGGTCGAATACAATTTGCACTTCAAGTTGCTTAATTAAAGCATTCCTAGTGACTCCAGAGGGATTTGAACCCTCGACCCACGGATTAACAGAATATTTTAGATATTCTATCTTCAGAGATAACATAATCTTTGGTGAAATTTATTCCTTTAACTTGTCCATTCTTGGATGTTTCAGTCCTAAGAGTAATTGTACGTCTATCAACCAACTCAGACATAGGGAATAAATAAATTGTATCTAAATCACAACATATAACTACATCCACTTCATCAATGGTGTATTTATGAGTTTCTTTGTTACTCCAGTTATTTGTCACTAAACTAAAACAAAGAGAGTTATTCTCTGTCTTAGTATCAGTGGTTTTAACTTGACACTTAAAGAATTTGTTGTTGTGGAAGACAACGAAATCAAAAGGGAGATTGTCAGACATAGGTAATAATACATCAATACCATACTTAGCTAACTCTCCGATTGCTACACGCTCTCCCATTTCACCTAATTGTTTGTTATTTCTAACTTCCATGTCACTCCGCAGGGACTTGAACCCTGTTCTATAGATTAAAAGTCTATAGCATATCCATACATGCTCCGGAGTGAGACATCCGTTAATCCGTTGCTCTAAGCCAACTGAGCTATGGAGTCATCCTACAGAAGACGGTCAATTAAATCACACGAATAAATTGGCGGTTGCCAAGTCATGAAGTGCTGACGTCTTCTTATATTTCACTAAATCGAAGAGTGGGCGCTCGGATTCGAACCGAGGAATACAGATTTTGCAGACCTGCCTATTAAGCCACTCTAGCACGCCCACATGTCAATGGACTAATGTGAGGCGAAAGTGAAACGGTTTAATCATTAAGGTTTTAATGATTGGATCTAGTGAAACTAAACAAACATACAAATAAATCGTCTGGGTAGTGTGGCTCGAACACACGACATCTAGGTCTAGGAACTAATGCTTTAGAGATTTATCCAATCATTAGAGTTAATAGATTTAATATCTGACGTTTTGGTTGGAAGGTTGTAGCTCTTACACCACTTTCTAACAGCGTTATCTGAGACTCCAAAGTCCTTTCCAATTTGAGTAAATGGTTTAAATCTAATTAATTCTTTTAGTTGCTCTCTTGTAGGTCTCTCGACCTTCTGTGCATTCTTAGTAGCACACTCTACACATATACCATTAGCCTTAGAGACTTTGTTAGTGTTACACTGAGAACAGATATAAACTTTAGGTAAAGGCTCAGATTCCTCTGAACTCCTAACAAAAGAATTAGATACTTTATGTCCTAGCATGTTCTCTAACAGGTAATCCTCTGCTTTGTTATAAGCACCACTGTTGTTAGCAGGTGGTTTGAGTCTTAATGTCTTGTCAGTTGAACACTCACTTACTGGAACAAGGTAAACCTTGTTATCGTAACAGGTTGCAAAGTAATCTATCTGCTCATCATCGTATCTCCTACGAATTGTCTCTTTGGTGTTGGTAGTCTGTGTGACTGTACTAAAATGAAATGCATCTAAATCTCGTACACCATTCCTAATAGGATTACTAGACGACTTGCACTGAACTTTAAGGAGTTCATCGCCAGTATCTACTATCATGTCATATCTGGCACAATCACCATAAGGAATTGAGCAATCAAATCCCATTGACATGAATCCCATAAGGCAGGTTAGTTCTGTAATGTTACCTTTAGATTTTGTATAATCCATATGTTATACTCTAAAGTTTAGTTCCCAAACCTAGCATTCTACCTACTGAATTATACCCAGAGTGCGGAAGTCTAAATATGCTTGACATGGGTTATGCTGTAAGACTTCCTATTAATTCGAAATCAAGACGTGGGCAAGATAGGACTTGAACCTATGACCCCTACTTTATCAGAGTAGTGCTCTAGACCTACTGAGCTACTTGCCCATCCACAGAAGACGCTACCAATACTAATCATATAAGAGGCGTGTGCTGTACGTCTTCTTAAATAAAATAATCATTTATGGATTATATGGTTGCGGAGATGGGAGCTATTGTGCATACTCCCATCTATATCCGTATGCTGTCTTAGTCTTGTGCTTAGCTGCATTAGAGATATGGCTTCTAACACCTCCGTTATATGTCTTAGCATAACCATTATCAACACACCAATGTGCTGCGTCAGCCACGCTATTAAACACTTGCACAAGTATATCTTCGTTGTACTGTTCTATCTTTACTGGAGGTTTACAGGAGCCACAATGTGACTCGCTATTACTGTGGGATCTCTTGATATCCTTCACTACTTTGGACACTGTATCTGGATGACATCCTACTATTTTAGCAGTCTCTTTCATCGAATGTCTAGCAGCGTAGAGCTCACGAATTTCATCATAGTTCCAAATAATAGAACCATCTCCACCGGTAGTGGCATTATAACCATTACCATAGGTTTTAAATTCATTTATCCAGTAAGTTTCTCTTCCGCTAGATTCCTTTGACGAGCACTCTTCTAGCATTTCTATGCTAAATGAATCAATTCCATATTTATTCATGGCTCTATACAAAGGTCTATCTTTGCATCTCTCCTTCTTATAATCTCTACAGTGTTCTTTCCATCTCTTACTAACGGACGAAGTAGTTTTACCTATATACTTCTTTCCATTTACATGGTTAGTTATGCAGTAAATATAAGACATCAAGCTTTAGTCGAATTAGCGTTACCCGAATCTCACCACGTGGAGGTTTCGACTATGAGATTCTTGCGGAGATGGGAGTCGAACCCAATATAACTAGCTTATGAGACTAGTATGATTTATATATCCGTTTCATTCCTCCGCAAAGTGCTCCATACAGGATTCAAACCTGTGACACGTAGGTTTAGGGTCTACTGTTCTATCGCTGAACTAATGGAGCGTGTGGCAATGCTTTTAAGGTGCACCGCCAATTCATCCTACTACTTACCCCCGTAAGACCAGTTGCAACATGCTAACTGCTGTGGAGCCTTGTTTCAGTAATTTCCTACTAATTTAAGTTTCTTGAACATACGACCATCATCTTGTAATGCGATTGCTGTTAATTGGTTATTAAGGTCTGGTTCACGGAACATAGAGTAATCCTTATTAGTAAGGTCTAATCTAACTCTCCATTTATCCAAGTCAGCATATAAGTAGATTAAGTAGTTATTGTTCCAATTCTGATTAGGATGTTCCAATAACCACTGTGCTACTGCATGACCACCTTGTACACAACCATAAACTACATCAAGCTTCTGGTCTATCAGCACATACAGTCTCTTCATCAGAATATGCATCAATTAGTGAATCAACTCTACTCACAAAGTATTTCCATGTTTCCTTTGAGTAATCTCCACCGGAGCAACCATACCAGCCGTTGAATTTTAATTTCTTCCAAGAATCTAATACTTGCTTGTAATAAGCTTCTTGTGCATCCCCAACCAGTTTATGTTTTAGAATGTAATAAGCTACATACATTGCATGTAATAAACCTCTGTTACGATATACTTCTGATTGATGATTAATTCTTTTAGCGACCTTCTGTGCTTTTACTAATTCGCTAATTTCTCTTTTAAAATCGTTAATTGTTGCCATAATAATTAGTTGTTAATAAAATTGTAATTTCTAAATAACAGACTAACTGTTATGGTGGTTTGTAAGAAATCTACCGCATAATCATTTCCTTTTAAATTGTTTGCACATGTTAATAAACTCATCTTCCGATTCGCATATAATCGGATTTATTTCCTTAATAAAATCCTCCTGATAAGCTTCTTTGGACAAATCATCTATCCCATCAGGGTAAACACCATGCACGTCATAAGCCATATTGGATTCCCAACAACAGAGCCAATCAGCTTCTTTAAACGATGAACATATACATACACTTATTCCAGATTGCTCTAACCTTTGTCTAAGTTCTGGAGTATTACTTTTAATAATACAGCATTTACTCATCACTCACTTTCACTGACGAATGGAGGCCAACTTATGGAAATCACAAGGCTGATTGACATCTATGTATAGATTATATATTTCCAATATCCTCTCGAAATCCATACCGTCTAAACATTCATTTTTAATCTTTTCACTTACACTGTTCATAATACTTCAAATTTAAAACGAGAGCGGGATAACAGAATCGAACTGTCATCTTCAGCTTGGAAGGCTGTTATAATAACCATTATACGAATCCCGCAGTTTACTTCTACTATTCTCGCGAACCATAGAAGGGTTTGCTGAGCGAATGCTCAACAGATGTTGTATTTAATTATCGCAGTGTGGGGTGGGCCCGGGAGGACTCGAACCTCCAGTCCAATTAAGGAGTAGATTTACAGTCTACGCGGCTACCAATTACCGGTTACGTGCCCAAATCACACAATCCATATTAACTGATGAATTGTGAGTGCAAAGATAAGTAATCCTTCTCACATATAAAAGTTAATATGTATTAAATACAACATGGGGAAATTTAATTGGATATAGACTTACTATCTTCACAGACTGTAAGCCTTTATGACCATTTCCAATAGTTGCTGTTTTAAGTAGTAATGGCAATGACACAGATGCAACTATCGGAAATTCTTTATGAGTAATTTAAAACTACAGTAATAATAGTCAGCTAGGTGGGATTCGAACCCACACCACTTACAAATTATGTAAGTCTTCTAACTTAAATTACTAGCCTTACCGCTCACAGGCATCATTCAAATAAATCCCATCTAATAGATTAGATATGTAATTAGACTGTCTTTGATTTGTAATGCACTTCTAATTACATAAGGAATTTAATCTTCTAGCCTTGTTGAGTGGACACAGTGCGCTTATTATAAATTGGCTTCTCAGCCTTTGCAGGCTTACTCTGCACGCTTGCATTCTTTCTCGGTGTGTCCTTCTCTAACACCATCATATTCAAGAGTTCTTGATTCATCATGTAATCGAACAACTCTTTAGGCGTACTAGGATTCTGGAATCTCTTCTCTCCGGTTATAAATCCAGCAGTGGACTGACTTAATCCGTTAACAAAGAAACAGTTAGAAACATTGCAAATCAATTCAACTTTAGACTTAGTCTGTTTAGAGGCTAAATGCCAAATAATTAATTTAAACTGTTTAACAAACTCTTTGCTAAATCCAGCTTTTAAGAGTTTAGATTTAAATTCAATGAATTGTTCACTGGTGTTTCTTAAATGTCCCAATGCTCCGCTAATTACCAAACAGCCATTTGGAAATTCACCTTCCCGAATTCCTCCAGATTTAATAGATATAAGCATATCTGCAATCATAGACAGAGTTGGACTAGTTACTAAGGCTTCCTCAGTATCTGAAATCCACTTATTAGTAGGAGTTGTACCTTCCCACTTACGTAAATCACATCTATTGTTGGCAAATACACCATACATGCCAGAGAACGCTACAGGCATTAATTCGGAATGATACATAGCATAAGCCTTACCAACACTATAAGCAGAAGTTTCAGTAGCTTCTATCTCAGAATAAGCAGAATTACTAATGTCTCTAATTACTAATAGTGGTGATACTTTCTTTAGCTTAGCATTCTTCACGAATGTATTAAAACTAACATCTATAGAAGAACCCATGAATTCTGGTACGAACTCTGCAATTTTATCAAGTCCAAATGGCTTAAATAAATTATGCACAAATCCGTCATTACAGGGCTTTCTACGAGTCTTCAGCCATTTCTGATACTTCTCTGCAAGACCTTGTTGTTTGAGGAATTTAGAGCCTACTAGCAGTGCTAGAGCCTTTCCTGGAACTGTATCAAAGTCAATGTCGAGTAATTTCTTATGGCTTATTAATTGCTGCCATTTCATAACTGTACCGCTGTTCTTCATCTTTCTATACTTACGATAAGATGAATAGTCTCCTTCCTCTTTCGGTTTACCATAAAGGCCTTCAGCTAGATATTTAGCAACTATGTTACGGGCTTTCGCCTCGTCTGTCTTACATATAGTATTAGCTCGAACTCTAGGAAGATACTTCTTTACTAAGTCACATGTTTGCCCTTCTACTAAACCAGCATAAATAGTCTTTCTAAAGAAATCCCAATCTAGTCTATGCTTGTATCCATGTAATTGAGCATCCATTACTAACATATTAATAAAGTCCTTCCAGCATCCTGCTGCCGCAAAGTAAGGCATATTGGCATGGAATGTAGATTTATGATATGTTGCCAACCACATCATTCTTAATAAACCTTCATTCTTTAGACCACCTCCTCGCTGTGTGTCTAAGTAAATAACTCCATTAGGAGTAACTACTCTACATTTACGTGTAATAAGTCTTACATAGGCAGTAAATTTGACACACAGCTTTGGATTGGCCTTCCACAGTTCATACATATCTTGACTAACGTCTTCATAAGAACGTGGTTCAAGATAGTGCGCAAGGTTTACGAATTGGTCCACAAATACTTTAGTAGGATTTGTATACCTTCGTCCCCCACCTTGAGAGGGCTTAGAGCAAGCCTTTTTAGGCCTTTCATTCATTTCCATCTTGTAAAATTAAATTAGCAGGTTAATCTGAGAGTTCTTTATTCTAATTGATAAAATGGGACACATAGACATTGAGCCAGCTTAATACAACTCGCTACTTACACACTACATGCCCCATATCAAATGAGGAAAGAGGTTCACTTGATGACCTATCTACGTGCTGATTATAACGTAGACCGTGCAGATTCTCTCTCACACAATACTATGATGGACTCAAACCATCTCCACCCCTAGGTGAACTTTCCGTTATTCGAATAGTACAGGTTTCAACTCTTTATAACGCCTTTAAGTCAAAGTATACTCCGGAATATACTCTTAGTTCATCAGACCAAGTTTGCGCTTAGAATTATCTAAGATTAAGTTACCCTATTAAATATGCAATTTGCAAATCTACGGACGTTCCGTTGTCTTCTAGAGTAACCGTTGTGGATATTGTTTCCAGTTGACCATTATTAACGATAGCACTTCTAATCTCATGTGGAGACTCAATGTGCAAATAGCCTTTACCGTCCCAAGCAGGTATATAACCTCCTCTCAAGATATTCTTGGAGGGAATGCTCTTATAGTAGAAGTCAGCTGTTCTATAATGTGCGAATGATACAGTGATTGGAACATCAGAAAGGTTGCCTATAGTAAAACCTCCCAATACAGTTGCCAATTTAGTAACCTTCTCAACATAAGAAGTTCTGCCAACTACTTGCAAAGAAATCTTCAAGCCTGGAGCGTAAAACTGCTTAACTCTGGAATTAATATCCTTTAGTGTTTGAAGTGATTGCAGTTCTGAGATGTCAATATAATCCTTCTCAGATTCTTCATCGCCAAATACACAAGCTACCGAGATTGGCAGGCTTTCATTTATAAAGTCTGTAATCCTAGCAATTGCTTTGGTTGTGATTGGCTCATTTCCCATTCTAATTCTATTCGTAGCATATAAGATATGCGCTACAATATCTTGTAAGGGAAGTGATTGATTCTCTTTAGCGAAATTGCTGTCCATATCATATAGATACTGACAGATGTGCACCCCAAATTGGGATTGACTACTAATTGTTAATTTCATAAACTTGCTATCTTCATATACATATTAAACCATGCTTCAGTAGTGTCCTTGGGCTCTTCCCAAGTTGCAGCTCTTCTTTTAAGTCTTACTATGAACTTAGTAAAAGGAATGCCAAGTCTTGTACGTGCTTTCATCCAACCAGTACTGTGGTCTCTAGCATATACAGATTGAGTTCCTAATACTTCTGAGATTAATGACAATTCATCCATCATAGCCTCTCCTAATTCTAACTGAGTTTCGTTAATTAATAACTTACCGTTGGAGAATGCAGTATTTAAAGATGCTCTTGTCCTACCTCCAGAAAGAAGACTTAAGCCAGCTTGTACCATATACTCACCATTACGAATAAATATAGATGGATATTTATCCATAAACTGTTTTAGTATCATATACGGTTCTTTCTTCTCATATACATAAGACATAAGTTTGTCATGTGCCTTCCATCTATTCTGAGTATTATTAATGAGACGGGCAGTTTCTAATGCAGATTCGTCGGCATAGAAGTATACTCTTAACGTAAATGGAATATTCCTTTTAAGACATTCCAAAGCAGCTGCAAGTCTGTGATTACCTTCAGTTACAAATCTGAAAGGAGTTGATACTAGAATAGGAGGAATATAATCCTTGTTTTGATAAGCTTTTACTAAGTCCTCAACCTTCTTAGGTTTGATTTCTCTGTTTCCGGGTAAGAACCTCAAAGCCTCGATAACCTTTCGGTTATCATTAGTAAGAACATAAACGTTCTCTGTGGTAACTCCATTTAGAAGTTTACCAAAATCAATGTTACCTCTTTCCATGTCAAAGTGATTTAGTTAATTAATAAGTGGACCATCGCGGACTCGAACCGCGGTCTTCACAACTCTAAATAATAAGATTACGTGTGTCTCTATTTTATTACATCAGCTGTTGAGTTCAGCATGTAGACAGTTTTATTAGTCTTATCCTGGAACCAGGTAATTAGGCTGCAATAGCCAAACCAGTACGCCAAAAGCTAATTTACAAACTACCAAACTTAAAGGTTCAGAAGCTGACGCTTCCAAACCTGGACTGACCGAAGTCGTCCCTCCACCACTCCATTTACGTTGGAGAACGTCTATTTGTAGCCCATAGATAGGCAGTGGAGATTTCAGCTCTACTAACCTTTGGCTTTCAAGTTAATGCATCTAAGCTTCACTGTAACCTATAGGTACTATGATTCTTCCCCGAAGGTCTCGTTATAACACTTAGATACAAACCTCTTCTGTTTCTAGGTCTCCCCATTAACCCGACTTAATCAATATGATATCGATAAGCCACAGCTTACGCTGCCATTCTTACTTCAGTGTTGCCACTTGAAATTTGTGTATCATTTTATAAGAGTTGGTACGAACTCTACACGTCTTACTACCCAGTCATCATGAATCAATTCCATGTATGGCCCATAGTAGCATGATTATACTCTCATGCCAGGAGTGGGAAACAACCCAAAGCTTTCAGTATCCTCCTGTGCCACTGGCGTACCCATTTCAGACTTAAAAGCTTATCAATGAATGAAAAAATGAATAGCACTGCAGAATGTTAACGGAAGAACTCTTTAAGCAACTCACATTGCTCATTCATGAACTTCCGTCTAACACTAGCACTATTAAAAGAAATAAAATGATAATCGAATCGAGATGTTATTGGAATTATATTGTTACCACATCTGGTGACGCAGTATTTATAAGTTCCATCCTCCCAGTCAGGTTTCCAACCTTCGTTGTACATATCAAGAGCAGTCATTACTGCATTGAATATTTCGGCATGTGACATCAAAACGGGTATTGTACGTTAGATTGTTTACGCATCCAGCTATATACTATAATCTCTGGTTGTATATCCTTAATAAGTTCAATGCAGGATTCATAAGACATCGAAGTGGTTATTACAGAAGGATACTTAGAAGTGTATACCCATTCCTCAATAACTTGTTTCATGTCTATATGCTCATCATAAGGCCATTTAAGCTCTGCTTCAATATTGTCTCTAATATGTTCTAGGGACACATGGAGCCTAATGCCATACACATTAGTAATAAGGAACTTAAGTAGTTCCTTGTTAAACTTGTCTACATCACATATAAGGATGTGAGAACCTTCTATAACTTTATGCATAGTTAATAAATAAGAGAGGCAGAGTGTTTCACAACATGTCTGCCTTAGATTTGTAACATATTATTCAGTCATTAGATTAGAGTCCATGTTTAGCCTTGAATAAAGTATCAAATACTTCTCTTAGTTCGGATACCACTTCTGGAGCTTCAATACCGAGTTCTTTCATCTTATTCTTAATGACGTCCTCACGGAAGTTCTTGGTCTCATCCATTGCCTTCTCCAAAGCTTTGTCAAATGTATCCGGATCCAATTTCTTTAAGAGTTTAAGTGTATCAATGCCTGATTTCTCAGTAATATCATTCATTCCAAAGTGTTCCTTATAGACATCTATACTTGTATTCAGTCTGTCAAATGCCTTTACTAACATGGCAGCGTCTTCTTCAGTAATATCAAAACCGCCATTCTTGTCAGTAAGTTCAGGGCTTTGGATACAAGGAGGCTCACTCATTTCCAGACAGAATACAGGCTCGTTATCCTCTCTAAGGATATATACCGTATGTTTGGTATCTTTTGTGATACCTTCTCCTACTCCCCATGAAATACCTTCCTTGAATGATTCTACTTCATCAAGAGCTCTAGCCATATGAGATTTAATTTCTCCTATAACTTCCTCATAGTTGCGTTTAGGAGTTTCATCCACTTGAGGTCTTTCTGACGCTAAAATTTCTTCTAATGTTCTCATTTCTTGTTAAATTTATTAATTGATTTACTATCTGGCATATACCAGATACCTACGGCTGTCACAATCATAATGGTTGCTGTGATTAATGTAAAATCATCAGAAGCCATACATAACATAAATATAACACCTAATGCTAGTATTATATCTATAATAATATTATCCACCTTCATAATTATTAGTATTGATTAAGAGTGACACTCCACCGCCTGCCCTCGGTGAAGTGTTTCGTCGCAATTTCCAGCGACTCATCAGACTCTCTTTAGATGGAAAGAATGCTGATCAGATAGTTGTAATTAGAGATATCTTGTCACAGGCTATCTCTACAGCTATCATAGGTTTATGATGTACTTTGTGAGTAACATCAATTAAAGCATTCTCTACGTGTTTTAACTGGTCTCTATTACTACCAAGACCTAATAGAACTGCATCATCCTTGAATGAAATGGATTGGTGATTTACATTAACCACCTGTCCATCATTAAATTGTATTCTAGATAACATCGCCAATCAGTTTAAACAGTCCTTTCCAGAAATATCTAGGAAAGTCACCAGTAAATTTCACATACGTAGCCTTATCATCAGACTTATAGCAGATTCTGACTCTATGGTGATCAATGAATGCGTAGTGAGCAGAACCGTCAGCTAATTCAAACATAGCTTTGCCGAATTGGGCCATATTGACAGGTCTCCACTCACTGCTGGTCTCCTTATTATAAGAATTGAGAACTGCGTCAGCTGTAGCATCAGTAGGAATACCAGTTCGCATATCAATGATAACACCGTTATGTTTAGCTACTATGTAATTACCTTTAAAGTTAAAGTATAATTTCATATTTTTATTTGGTTACATGAACATCACATGAAGGATATCCGTGAGATTCTAAGACTTCAATAATATCACCAGATGTAAGTTCCTCATCATACAGATTTGGAACATATTCAAACAGTCTAGCATGTATATCATCCTCGTCTCTGATGTTGTCTATAATAGCCTCACGAATGTTCTTAGTAAGTATTTCCTTAAATTCTTGCATCAGTTGCCCTTTAGTACCGTAACGAGTAGTACCTATAAAAGTGTTGCAAGTATAAGAGAATACATTAAAATTATCAATAAGTTCTCTGAGAGCGTGACGCATCTTATTTGTTGCCTTAGTCCTTAATGAGGCTACTAATTCAGATTCCTCTGGAGACAAGTCAACCTCGATACGTCTATTACCTACATAAGCTTTAGTGTAATCCAAACTGAACTCCACTATAAGCCTTCTGCCATTCCTTGCAACTCCTACTAAGCTGAGACAGTCGGTTATTCTATTACAGCCAATTTCAACCTTATCAAAATGAGCGTTCTCTGGCACCTTTGCATCTGTAAGGTTCATAACAGCTGACTCTACCATTTCCTCCAATATCTTTCTGGCTGCATCAGAGTCAGAAGATTTCTCAGCTTGTTCATTCTGCTGCAATAAAGCTTTGTATTTATCTACATCTATCATAACTTGTTTTATTTAAATGTTACGGTATACGAAGTAACAGACATGTTACAAGTATTTAATTTGTCCACCTGAGTTCCAGTTCTTTTAATATAAACCTTATATGGACCAGTTAGTAATATTTGACCTAAACACTTGGCTTTGAATGTATCTAATGGCATTGACTTATTATCAAACCATACAGTAGCATCCTTCATAAGTGAACCAGTCTCTAGGGACATGAGTTTATTTATATAATAATCCTCTTTAGCCTTCTTTATTTCCCATAGGTCTTCATTGGGATCAGTAATAAAAGTGTTTAGATTACCGATTTCAGAGATTGGTATTTCTTTGACTACTACAATTCTTCTAGGGCTATTAGGATTAACTACTTCGAAGCGGATAGTACTGCCAAACGCTGTGGATAAGTCTACTAATGCCTTCTTAGTAAAGCCACTAAGTCCAGCTACTCTAAAGAGTTGATACCGTAAGTCGAGGATATCTGTCTTCCCTATGCCAGGTTTGTAGTCCTTACTAGCTGCTACTTC
>CAJMOW010000024.1 GCA_905215145.1 uncultured bacterium
TTATTCCTATTATATTAAATATTAAACTTAATATCATAATTACAAAAGTAATAATTAATAATGAAGTTATTATTCCTATATACTTTTGTTTTTTATTTTTTCGTTTTTTCATAATACCTCCTAATAGGTAATAATTTTTTTGATTTTCTTATTAAAATCTATTCTTGGAAGCATGATTATTCTTCCACATTCTACACATTTTATTTTTATATCTGCACCTAACCTTATAATAGAAAAATTTTTTGAACCACAAGGATGTTGTTTTTTCATTTCTACAATCGTGCCTAACTTATACTCATTTTGCACTATGGATCACCACCTGATTATATGGAATTTCTATTTTGTTTTGATCTAATATTATTTTTAGTTCCTTTTTAATTTTTCTTTCTATTTCGTAATTCTTAAGAGGAACTGTATCTGCTATTATTCTATATTTGATAGAAGAAGAAGCTAGTTCGTTTATTCCAAGTAACTGAACTTCACCTTTTAAACCATTTAGTTCTTTTGTTAAATTTTTGCATAATTCTTCTAATACTTTTTCTACTTTTTCAAGATTGGAATCATATGACACATCTATATCCACAATAGCAACAGATTTAGACATACTATGATTTATTACTTTTTCTACCAAATGATTTGGAATTATAAGTACTTCTCCTGTATAAGCTCTAATCTTTGTTGTTTTCATTCCAAGTTCTATAACGTCACCTCTAAAGTCACCTATTGTTACATTATCTCCAACGCTATATTTATTTTCAAATACAATTGATACACCTGAAATAAAATCTTTTAATGTATCTTGAACTGCTAGGCCTGCTGCTAACCCTACTATTCCAAGTGAAGTAACCAATGTCATCGTATCTACTCCAAAAACATTTAATATCATTAAAAAAGCTACTACAATGATAAAATATTTTTCTAAATTAATAATTATACTATACGCAGTATTTTTTCTTTTAATATCTACTTTTTTCACTTTCACACCAAATATTTTTTTAGTAAAATTTTTTAATAATAAATATATTAATATAGAAAACAAAATTATTAGTATTGGGTAAATAACCTCTTTAATAAGTATAGATTCTAAAATTTTCATATATTACTCCTTAACATTTAATACTTCTAGAATTCTATTTAAATCAGCTACGTTTGTAAAAGATATTTCTATTTTTTTTTCTTTTATTCTTACTTTTGTATCTAATTTATCACGTAGTAAGTCTTCTACATATTTAAACTCGCGAGTATTTGAATTATTATTTACACGACTAATTTTTACTTTTTTTTCAATTTTATCAGAGCTTAAATCCTCTTCTGTTTGTCTAACTGGCAAATGTTCATCTATTATTTTATTAGCTAAGGCTTTCATTTCTTCTTCTGATTCTAATTTACTTAAAGCTCTTGCATGTCCCATTGTTATTTTTGAATCTGCTACCAATTGTTGAACTTCTTGTGGTAAACGAAGTAAACCAATTATATTAGTAACATGACTTCTACTTTTACCTACTTTTTTTGCAAGTTCTTCTTGTGTAATTCCTAAATTTTGAATCATTTTCTTATAAGCTATTGCTTCTTCTATTGCATTTAAATTTTCACGTTGCAAATTCTCTAATAAAGCAATCTCCATCATTTGTTCATCTGTAAAATTTCTGATAATTGCAGGGATTTTAGTTAAACCAGCTATTTTAGAAGCTCTATATCTTCTTTCTCCAGCAATTATTTCATAACCTTTAATACTTTTTTTAATTATTATTGGTTGAAAAACACCATGTTCTTTTATTGAATCAGCTAAATCTTGTAAGGCTTCTTCATCAAAAACCTTTCTTGGTTGATATGGATTTGGTCGTAATTCTTCTAATGGTATTTCTACAATTTCTTCATTAGTTGCACTTTCATATATTTTGTTTTCCATACTTTGTAAATCTAAATTTTCATTATTAAATAATTCTTCTAGGCCTCGACCTAGTGCTCTTTTTTTAGTTTCCATTTCTTTCAATCACCTCTTTGGCTAAATTTAAATAAGCTTCTGTTCCTCTACTATGTGGGTCATACGCTATAATAGGTTTACCATGGCTTGGTGCTTCTGATAATCTTACAAGTCTTGGAATTATAGTATCATATACTCTTTCTTTAAAATAACTTTTAATATCTTCAACTACTTCTAATCCTAAATTTGTTCTATTATCAAGCATTGTAAGCAATACTCCCTCTATATCTAAAGTAGGGTTTAGATTTTTTTGAGCAAGCATTATGGTATTAATTAATTGCATTATACCTTCTAGTGCGAAAAATTCACATTGTACTGGTATTATTACTGAATCTGCTGCAGTCAAAGCATTCGTTGTAAGAATTCCCAAACTTGGTGGACAATCTATTATTATATAATCAAACATTTCTTTTGCTTGACTAAGATATTTTTTTAACTGTCCTCCCTTAGAAAAACCAGGTTCATATCTGCTTTTTTCCATAAGTTCTATATCCGCACCAGCTAAATTGATCGTTGCAGGTATTACATATAAATTTTTAAATTTAGTCTTTATTATTGCTTCGGATAATTCAGCATTATCTAAAAGTAAATCATAAATACTTTTCTTTATTGTTGATTTATCTATACCTATTCCTGTACTAGCATTTCCTTGTGGATCTAAATCAACTAATAAAACACGTCTTTTTAGCACTCCAAGTGAAGCCGCTAAGTTTATACTAGATGTAGTTTTCCCTACTCCACCTTTTTGATTTACTAATGCTATAATTTTACCCATTTTATCACCATCTCATTATACTTCTCTATATTTAATACTTTATATAAATAATATTTCGAAAATTAACCCTTTCTTCTTATTCTTTATAACTGTGTAATTATATTGTACCATTTTCATTAAAAAAAGGAAATATAATTTCCTTATTTATCTAATTCATTTAATAATTCTTCTTTTGCCATTTTGGAATAACCTTTTATTCCCTTTTCTTTTGCTAAATCCTTTAGTTCAGATAAAGTTAAATCGTTTAGTGAAGCTGTTTTAAATTCACTATAATCTTTTTCATCATCTTCATCAGGCATACATCCATTTTCAACTAAATAATCGATTTGTTCTTTAGTAATAGTTTCTCTTTCTATTAAAACCTCCGCAATTAAATCTAACAATTTTCTATTTTCTTTTATTATTTTAACTGCATTTTTATAACATTCATCTATTATTTTTCTCATTTCTTGATCTATTTCATATGCGACTTGAGATGAGAAGTTTCTTATTTTATTATAATCTCTTCCTAAGAAAACACTACCTTCATCATTACTTTCTAATTGAATTGGCCCTAAACTACTCATACCATATTCTGTTACCATTGCACGCGCAATTTTTGTTGCTTGTTGAAAATCATTATGTGCTCCTGTTGTTATTTCACCAAACACTAATTCTTCTGCTACACGTCCACCTAGCAATCCTGTAATTCTTTCAATTAGTTCTTTTCTAGTAGATGTAAATCTTTCTTCTTTTGGTTGCATCATAGTGTAACCACCTGCATAACCTCTAGGAATAATAGTGATTTTTTGAACATCATTAGCACCATCTAATTTTATTCCTAAAACTGCATGTCCTGATTCATGATATGCTACTAATTTTTTATCATTTTCAGTATATTTTTTAGAAACTTTAGCTGGTCCCATTAAAACTCTATCTTGGGCCTCATCTAATTCTGCCATAGTTATACATTTTTTATTTCTTCTAACTGTTAATAAAGCTGCTTCATTTAATAGGTTTTCTAAGTCTGCTCCACTAAATCCTACTGTTCTTGAAGCTATATTTTCTAAATTAACATTTTTTGAAAATATTTTATTTTCAGCGTGAACTTTTAAAATTTCTTCTCTACCTTTTGCATCTGGTAAATTAACTTGGACTTGTCTATCAAAACGTCCTGGTCTAAGAAGTGCTGGGTCTAAAACGTCTGGTCTGTTTGTTGCAGCTATTATAATGATACCCTCATTAGCTCCAAATCCATCCATTTCTGTTAAAAGTTGGTTTAATGTTTGTTCTCTTTCATCATGTCCTCCACCAAGACCTGCTCCTCTTTGTCTACCTACAGCATCAATTTCATCTATAAATATTAAGCATGGTGCACTTTGTTTTGCTTGTTTAAACATATCTCTTACTCTACTAGCACCTACTCCTACGAATAGTTCTACAAATTCTGAACCACTTATGTAAAAGAATGGTACGTTTGCTTCTCCTGCTACAGCTCGAGCAAGTAAAGTTTTTCCTGTTCCTGGTGGGCCTACTAATAATACTCCTTTAGGAATTCTTGCTCCCATTTTTTGAAATTTTGCTGGGCTTTTTAAAAAGTCTATTAATTCAGCTACTTCTTGTTTTTCTTCTGTTAATCCAGCTACTTGTTTGAAAGTAACCTTTTTGTTATTTTCACTTAAATGAGCTCTACTTTTTCCAAAATCCATAGATTTATTTGCTCCACCCATTTGTTTTGAAATGAAGAAGAACGCAAAACCTATTAATATAACTGTTGGTAAAATATTTACAACAAACAATAATATTGTATTTGACCCTGGATCAGCTATTGTATCTAGTTTAAAATTATATTGTTTTTGAAGGTTAAGTAATTCTGTTATTACTTCCTCTGCTAATGGCATTTTTAATACAAATGTTTCATTTTCAGCGTAACCTTCCATAGTTCCTTCTATTTGATATAAACTTGAACGTGTATATGGAACTACTACAATTTCTTTTATTTTATTTTCTGATGCAGATGCTAAAAATTGTTGATAATCAATTACATTAACTTTTTGATTTGCTATATTAAAAAAATATAAAATTCCTAGCATTACTAAAAATAAGAATAAGTATGGTAATATACCCTTTTTAACTGCTTTTTTATTCACAAATCTCTTCCTTTCTAATAATACCTTAGTATTATATCACACTTTTCGTCTTTTTTACTATTAAATTTAGATTTTTTAAGTCCTGGTATCCAAACTATTTTTCCTGTTGAATCTACAACAATTGGCCATAAATCTCTTTCTGATGAATGAATTTTTGAATCTATAAATATATCTTTTATTTTCTTTGTACCTAACATTCCTTTTACACTAATTTTATCGCCATTTTTTCGATTTCTTACATGAAGTGGCATGCATATATCTTTATAGTTTAGTCGACATATGTTATTATCATCAATTTCTGATGAATCTATAGCCTCTATAGTTTTACCATTAGGTAAAATTACATTTTCACTTATTTCTATTTCATAAGAATCTTTTTCTTCTTTTATTTTTTCTATGTAAAATTCATTATATGATTTTATTCCCTTCAAATTGTTTGGCAAAAATATATATGAATTAGATTTAGTTGATTTTATTAAATTGTTAATTAATTCAACATGTTTATCTGTTATAAGCATTAGATCATCTTGATACTGTTTTTCTAATAACATATAAATTATTTTTTCCGAAATAACTTTATCGAGTTTCAAAAATTTTTCTATATTTATTTTATTGTTATTAACTATTTCATCAAAAATATTTTTAGCTTGTTTTTCTATGTAATCATTATATTCTAAAATAGACTTACTAAATTTGTAAAACTTATGATGCACATTTTTATCCTCATTTTTTAACATAGGTAATACATATTTTCTATATCTATTTCTCGTATATACATCTTTAAAATTTGATTGGTCTACAACATATTTTAAATTATTTTTTTCTACATAAGAATATATATCATCTTTTGTAACTGTAATAAGTGGTCTAAATATTTTATATGAACCTTTATCTACTTCTTTTGAAAAGCCACTATATCCCTTAAATGATGAACCCCTTACAATACGCATAAGTATAGTTTCTATTAAATCATCACCATGATGAGCTGTTAATAAATATTTTGAATTATATTTTTCAATTAATTTTTCAAAATAATCATATCTTTTTGTTCTGGCTTCATTATGAAAATTATCATCCCCATAATTTTCTATTTTCATATATTCAAAAATGACTCCGTTTTTATCACAAAAATGCTTTACAAATATTTTTTCTTGCTCGCTTTCTTTTCTAACATTATGATTAACATGTGCACAAACAACATTTAAATTTAAGGTTTCTTTAGCTCTTATCATTAAATGTAATAAACTAATAGAATCTGCACCACCTGATACAGCAACTATTATATTTTCACCATTAAAATTCTTAAACTTTTCTAAAATTTCTAAATATGCTTCTTCCATATATTGCTCCTAACTACTACCTACCAATTAATAGGTTTAATATTATTTTTAATTAATATTTCGTTTGTCTTTGAAAATGGTTTACTTCCAAAAAATCCTTTGTTTGCAGATAAAGGTGATGGGTGTGCTGATTCTATTACATAATGTTTAGGATTAGTTATTAAATACTTTTTACTTCTAGCGTAACTTCCCCAAAGAATATAAACGACTGTTGAATCTTTTTCATTTATTTTTTTTATAATTGAATCTGTAAATTCTTCCCAACCTATTCCTCTATGTGAAAGAGGAGTGTCTTTTACTACAGTTAATACACTGTTTAACAATAATACTCCCTGCTCTGCCCAACTAGTTAATTCATTTTCTTTTCTAACTATTTTTAAATCATCATATAACTCTTTAAGAATGTTATTTAATGATGGTGGTCTTCTAACCGCATTTCTCACCGAAAAACAAAAACCATGTGCTTCATTTTCACCATGATATGGATCTTGCCCTAATATAACTACTTTCACATCCTCATAATTAGTATACTTAAGTGCATTAAAAATTTCCTCTTTTTTAGGATAACAAATTTTTGTAGAATATTCTTTTTTTAAAAAACTTCTAAGTCTTTTAAAATAATCTTTATTATATTCGTCTTTAAGTACATTATCCCAATTTTTTGTAACCATTTCAAATCACCAACTATATTTTAGCACATTTAGTTGTTTTTATTAACATAAACTAAGATTTCTTTTCTTAATTTTATTATTGCATAAACATTTATTAGAATAAGTAAAGCAACTATTATATCTACTAAAGACCATAAGTAATATGAAGAAGCAATGCAACCAACAAATACTATAAGTACAGTCGCTAATTTAAGTAAAAAGATTTTTATACTATTTACATTACCAAAATATTTTAAACAAGATTCACCATAATAATAAGCTGTAACTATTGTTGAAAATGAAAATAAAATTATTGATAAAGTTAATACAATATCACCTAAAGAACCAAAATGGTACAAAAAAGCATTTTTAGTCATTTCTATACCATTCATATCAATATAATTTAAATCTTGATAGTTACTAGTTAAAACTATTATAGCTGTTGATATGCATATTAAAAACGTAGTTATATATATTCCAAGCATTTGAATATATCCTTGTTTAACTATATCCGTACTACAACTTGTAGATGATACTATACTTCCTGTTCCAATACCAGATTCGTTTGAAAAAATTCCCCTTTGTATGCCAATTAAAAATCCTGATATAAAACCTGCAAAAAAAGATTTAAAGTTAAAAGCGTCTTTTATAATTTCTATAAATATTTGAGGAATTTTATTAATATTTAAAATTAAGACTATAAAAGCAAATAAAATATATATAATTGTCATTATAGGTACTATCACAGTTGAAAACTTAGTAATTTGTTTTAATCCTCCATATATTATTATAAACGTTATTATTGAAAGAACGGTAGCTATAAAAAAAACATTTATGTTAGTATTTACTAAACTTCTTGTTATTGTATTAGATTGTATTCCACAAAAAAATCCAACATAACCTACAATTATTAATATTGCATATATATTTCCAAGTATTTTATTTTTTAATCCCTTCTTTATATAATAACTAGGACCACCTTTATACTGAAAATTAGCATCCTGTTCTTTATATATACCACCTAATATTGTTTCACAAAATGTATTTGTTGCACATAAAAATACTGTTATTATAAGCCAAAAAATTGTTCCTATTCCACCTGTATATATAGCAAGTGAAACACCTGCAACACTACCTACTCCTATTCTTCCTGCAAGTGTTAGCATTAATGTTTGAAAATTTGATATACCATTTGTTTTACTATTTGAACCAATTGATTTAAACATAGACTTAAAATTAAATTGGATTCCTTTTAGTTTATAAGTGAAATATATACTAGATGTTAAAATAATTAATGTTGCAAAAAACCATAATACCTTTGTTATAATTTGCATAATATCACCAAAAAACATTATAAAACTTTAATTTGTCTTATAATGTCTTTTTTTATAGTGAATTTGAAATATCAATAAAAGCTTCTATTGGTAATTGTTCAGCGCGAACAGTTAAATCAAAATTATATTTTTTTAAAGTTTCTTCAATTTTTATTAAATTATAATCTTTTAAATTATTTTTCAAAGTTTTTCTTTTTTGTTTAAAACTATCACGAATTAATTTATAAAAAGTTTGTGTATCCTTTAAATATAATAAACTATTTTTTTTAGAAAATTCAACAACTATGCTATCAACGTTTGGTTTTGGAATAAATACATTTTTACTAACATCCATAATTTTTTTAATATTATAATAATATCCTAAAAAAACAGAAAGTGAACTATAATCCTTACTACCAGGAGTTGCTTTAAATCTATCACCAACTTCTTTTTGTACCATTACAACTATTTTATCTACATTTAAATCGTCTTCTATAAGCTTGATTATTATTGGCGTTGTTATATAATAAGGTAAATTAGCAATAACATACAATTTTTCATAATTGTATTTTTTTATATCTTCTTTTACATTTGATTCTAAAAAATTTTTAAAAATTATTTCTAAATTATTTTTTTTAGATATGTTTTTTTCAAGGATTGGTTTTAATTTTTCATCTATTTCATAACATAAAACATATTTTGCTTTTTGTGTTAATTTATCAGTTAATGAACCAGCTCCTGGGCCTATTTCAATTACTAAAGTATCATTATCTATATGTGATTTATCTATTATAGAATTAATTATATTTTCATCTACTATAAAATTTTGCCCAAATTTTTTTTTAAAATTAAACCCATTAGATGATAAATTATCAGACATTTTTTTAGGAGAATATTCCATTATCTCACCTCTTTATATGATTATAAAACAAGAAAAATTAATACGCAAGAAAAAAAGTCACTTTAATGTAAAAGTGACCTAATTACCAGCCCCATCTTTTTACTGAAAATTTAACATTTCCACTTCTATCAGTTATATTACGTAATTCTGGATCTGATTGAGTTTTAAAAGCTACATCCACAACGATTTTTCCATCATTTCGCCATGCACTTCTAAGAGCTGATCCGGTATCAAGTACAATTGCTCTAATAGATGTTCCATCTGACTTAATAACATCCATTACGGTTCCACATTTAAACAATGAATTATCTGCTGCAACTATTCTTAAATTTCCATATTGTGAGTCATTATAATACTCACTATCACTTAAATTATGAACTCCATCGGGTGTTTTGCAACTAACATTACCAGAACATCCAACACAGTCTGCGCCATATCCAGTAATTTCACCATTATAATTATCTTTTGCTCCTGTTCCAATTTCAATAACTTCTGTAACTGGTTCTCTAAGAGTTACTTTTCGCCCTCCTACATCATATATAATACCAACTTCGCCTTCAGTTAATACGTTTTTCGTATCACTTGAAATCTTGTCATTATATATTTTTTTTGTTTTATAATCTACTGATTCTACAGATGTTATTATATTTATATTTTCAATGTTGTAAGCAACTTCTATTTTATCACTACCAACATCAGAACCAAACAATGAACTTAGTGCAACAAAAAGTATAGCAATCCATTCTTTAACTATCTTTAAAAGACATAAACTCATTTATTCACCTCTTGATTTTCTTAAACTACAATAATCATATCATAAATTCAAAGTCAAATCAAATTCACTTATTGCATTTTTTGTTGTTTGTTTCAAAACACTATTTAAAGAAATATTTTTAATTTCAGAAATTTTTTTTGCTACATATATAATATTATATGGTTCATTTTTTGTTCCTCTATATGGCTCTGGAGTCAAATAAGGACTATCAGTTTCTAATAAAAAATATTTTAAATCTACATTTTTAACAACATCAACTAATTTATGAGAATTTTTAAAGGTTAAAACACCACCTATTCCAAAAACACAATTTATTTTTATAAATTCTAAAGCCATTTCTAAACTTGAACTATAACAATGTATAACTTTTTTTAAATCTTTAAATTGTTTTAGTATTTCATATGTTTCTGCAATTGAATCCCTACTGTGAATTACAACAGTTTTATTATATTTACGTGCAAGTTCTAGTTGAGAAATAAGTAATTTTTTTTGTTTTTCTTTGTTATAGCCATCATAATGAAAGTCTAATCCTATTTCACCTATTCCAACAACTCTTTTATTATTAATATTATTTTCTATATGTTTTAACATTTCGTTTAATTGTTCATCAGATTCATTTGCATATTCTGGGTGAATACCAATTGTACAAAATACATTTTTATATTTTTCACTAAGATTAATACATTCTATATTGGTTTGTTTATCCACACCACTTGTTATAATTATATTGTCATCCATTTTTTTTATTACTTCATCAAGGTTGTCATAATCTTTTTTTTCTAAATGGCAATGAGTATCAATCATCATATTATATCACCAAAAAAAATTATATCACGTAAAGATATAATTTTCTATTTTTTTCTTATAAATTGATACCTAATTGAGAAACAAATTATCGTAAATAAATACATTAAATCTATGTAATTAAAATTAATAATTATATTTCTAATTAGAAGAAACAGAAATATCAAAAATATTGGTACAACATACTTCACATAATTGCAGTGTTCCAATTTAGACAGTCCTCTCTATTAAAAACATTTCAAATATACCATAATTAATATCTTTAAACAATATCATTATTAAAATTTAAAACGACAATTTACAACATTTTACACGTATTCTTGTTTTTTAGACATTTTTTGACATAAAATAAATAAAAAATATAGATTATATTTCATATACTATAACCTATATTTCTTTTAATTCAAAATGTAATATTTTTTCGATAATATTACCTATATTTATTATATTTTCGAAGCTATTATAATTTATAAATCCCAATGTTCCATATATATCACCTGAACTAATTATAGGAATTATTAAATAATTATTTACAGTTTCGGGATTAGATAACTCATTGATAATTTGCAAAGTAGATTTCTCATTTTTATAAAGTTTTTGACGTGTATTTAAACATTGGTGTAAAAAATCGCTTATATTTTTACCTACATATTTCATCTTATCTTTTCCAACATATAATAATATTTTTGATTTATCTGATACAAAAACATCGCAAAAATATAATTTATTTACTAATTTAAATATTTCCTCATAATTGTTTAATGAATCTGAAAATGTTGAAGTTTTTTGTAATTTAATGACATTGTTATCTAATGATATTTCTAACATATCATTTTCAAGAATTTTTAAACTTTTTCTTATTTCTTTAGGTATAACAATTCTACCTAAAGAATCTATTCTTCTTATTATTCCAGTTGATTTCATAAGCACCTCACATTTTTAGATTGGTTCTTATAAATTTTTTTATTCACAATTTTTATTTTTTTATTGAGTCATTTATAACATCGCATAATTTTATTAAATAATATATATAGTGATTCTCTAATTTAACTATATCAAGAATTATGCTTAATGATCTGTTTTTCATACTAAATCTAAACATTCTAGTTATTGAATTTGCTTCCATAAATAGTTTTTCTCCATCTATTGTTTGAGTTAATAATGGAGGTAAAATAACTTCTACAAAGTTTTTTGTTTGATTTATTTTTGTTATACCAAGTTTTCTTGCTTTTTTTTCAAATAATTCTTCATACATATATATTATTATATCATCTGATACTGTTCCAAACCTATCTTCTATTTGTAATTTTATTTTTTCTAAATTATCAAGTGAGTCTATACTATTTATCATCTTGTGGATTTCTATTTTAAGTGGTACCTCTGAAACATATTTATCGTCAATAGATGTTGATACATCTAAAAGTGGTACTTCTGAGATTAATTCTTCTCTTTTTAAATCTTTACTTACTTCTTTATTTTGTTGTTTAGATATTTCTTCATTTAACATGTTAAGAAATAATTCTACACCAACAGAATCAATAAAACCTGCTTGTTCACTACCTAAGATATCACCTGCACCTCTTATTGATAGATCTCTAACAGCAATTGAAAAACCACTACCAAGTTCTGTAAATTCTTTAATAACCTTTAATCTTTTAGTAGCTATTTCAGATAAAATTTTGTGTTTATCGTACATTAAATAACAATAAGCAATTTTATTACTTCTTCCTACTCTTCCTCTTATTTGATATAGTTGGGATAAACCAAATTTATCGGCATCTAATATTATTAATGTATTAGCATTTGGTATATCTATTCCAGTTTCTATTATTGTTGTACATAGCAATATATCAAATTCTTTGTTAACAAATGAAATCATTATATTTTCAAGCTCTGTTTTAGATAATCTTCCATGCGCACACACAATTTTTGCGTCTGGTACAATGTTTTGAATTTCTAACTTTTTCTCTTCCATGTCTTCGATGTTATTATACAATATAAATACCTGACCGTTTCTCGAAAGTTCCTTATATATAGATTCTTTTATAATTTGCTTGTTTTCAGCAATTACATATGTTTGAATTGGATATCTATCTATAGGAGGTGTT
>CAJMOW010000025.1 GCA_905215145.1 uncultured bacterium
AACAAATGCTAATACAGTTAGTGGTTCAAATTATTTTAAATCACCAACTGGTACAATGGAAACAGGACATTCTGGAAATGGTTATGTTAAAGTAACTATTCCATATCAACAAAGTGAAAATAATTTCTTAGATGGAATTATATCTAATAAAGGTGTTATGACACCAGAATGGGATTATAATGTTGATACATATTATTTAAAACTAAATTCAGATGAAGTTGAAATTAATATTGAAGGTGTTCCTGCTGATAGTAAAGCAAGTGTTGTAGGAAATGGAAATTATACAATAGAAAGTGGAACAACAGAAATTCCTTTAGTAGTAACAGCAGAAAATGGATATACAAAGACATATAAAGTTATTGTTACAAGAGATGCAGATACAAATGCAACTCCAAAAAATATTTTCATAAATGGATTAATAGAAGAGTATTGTGCAACTTTAGATGGTGCATGTGATTATAAATTTGATCCTGAAATTAATACATATAATGTTAAAGTTCCATATACAATTAGAGAAATTGTTATGGTTGTTGATAAAGCTCACTATTTTCAAACTGTAAATGGTGATGGTTTGTATGAATTGTCTGGTGGAAATAATAAATTCCAAGTAGACGTTACAAGTGAAGATAAAAATCATATAACGTCATGGAATTACAACATTTACCGTGATATGGATGGAAATGCAGATTTAAAAGTTTTAAGAATGATTTCACCAGAATATGAAATAAACTATTCATATAATATAACTGATTATTATGTAACTGTTCCAAATGAAACAGAGCGTGTAGAATTAGAAGCAATTGCGGATGATGAAAATGCAACTGTAAAAATAGATTCATCCGATTTACAGTATGGTGAAAATACAATTACAATAACTGTAACTGCTGCAAATGGAAATCAAAAGCAATATAATGTTCATGTTAACAGATTAGAAAGTAATAATGCTTTCTTAAAAGAACTTACAATAAATGATATTACAGATTCAGAAAATATTAAAGAACTAGAAATTACCTCAACTTTTAATAAGATGAATTTGAAATATAACATGGTAGTTGAGAATTCAGTTTCAAAAATATCATTGTCAGGTATTTTAGAAGATCCATTACTTGCAACAGTAACTGGATTAGACGAATATAACTTAAATGTAGGTGCTAATACAATTAATGTAGTTGTAACCGCACAAGATGGAAGTAAGTTGACTTATACTTTTATAATAAATAGAAAAGCAAATGCAAATACATTATTATCTAGTTTAACTGTAGATGAAGCAAATTTAACAGAACCTTTTGAAACAACAAAATTTGTATATTACATGTATATAACAGGTGAAACAGAAAAATTAACAATCAATGCAGTTCCATCAGCTGATACATCAAAATATACAATAATTGGAAATTATAATAATTTACAAGCTGGAAAAAATGAAATTATAGTTCGTGTAACAGCAGAAGATGGTTCAACTTGTGATTACAAAATTATAGTAAATCGTGCAGGATATACAGATAATTATTTACAATCATTATTAGTAACAAATGGAAGCGAAATTTATAAATTGACTCCAAATTTCGATCCATTATACGACAATTACACATTAACTCTTCCAAATGAAGTTCCAAATGTATTGCTAACAGCAACAGCTGATGGAAACAAACGTGCTAAAATAGGAAATAGTAGTGTATATGTTAAAAATATAAATTTATTGACAGAAAATCCTTCTAATAATGTTATAACTGTAACAGCAGAGGATGGTACTGTTAGAACGTACACTCTTATTATAACTAGGGAAAAATCTGATGATAATTCTCTTAGTACACTAATTGTAAAAGACAATAACCTAACACCAAGTTTTAATTCTGATACACTAGATTATAGTTTTACAACAAACGATCGTACTCTTGATATAACTGCAATTCCAACAAACAAATATGCAAAAGTTGAAATAAGCGAAAATGCTAAATCACTTGTAGCTGGTTTAAATGTAGTAACAATAAAAGTAACAAGTGAAACAGGAAATGAAAGAATATATACATTAAATGTGACAAGAGAATTAAGTAATGATAACACATTAAAAACATTAGAAGTAAAAGATAATACTTTAACACCAAGTTTTGATCCAGAACAATTAGAATATAATTTAGATACATTTGATAAAAAAATTGATATAACTGCAATTGCTAATAATAAATATGCAACTGTAAAAATAGAGGGAGACCTTAATTTAAAAGAAGGAATAAATGATATCAAAATTTTGGTTACTAGTGAGTCTGGTGATACTAGAGAATATACAATTCATGCTAATCGTGTTTTAGATGATAATAATTATTTAGCTAGTATAACAACAAATGTAGGATTTAATGAAACATTTGATAAAGAAACATTAGAATATACAAAAACTACAGAAGATAAGCAAATTTCTATAAATGCAACATTGGAAAGTAAAAATGCAGTTTATAATATTACCGATGTAGATGGAAATATTATTACTAGTTTTCCACAAAATCTTAAACTAGGAGAAAATGTTTTTTTCATAAATGTAACTGCTCAAAATGGTAATGTTAGAACATATAAAATAACTATTACAAATAACAAAAATAGTGATTCGAAATTATCTAATTTAACAACAAGTGAAGGAATTAATGAAACTTTTTCATCAGACAGTTATCAATATACTTTAAGTACTAAAGAACATAAGATTACTATTACACCAACTTTAAGCAGTAAATATTCTTCATATAAAATTTATGATATAAATGGTGATGTAGTATCAAATGAGGTTGAACTTACAACCGGACAAAATATATATATGATAATAGTAGAAGCAGAAAATGGTACAACTACAACATACAATCTTATAGTTGATAGAAGTGCTAAAGATATTGCTACTATTGATAGTTTAGGTATAGATGTAACTCCAATATTTAATAAAAATAATTTTGATTATACAATTACAACAGATGAAACAAGTTTGAATTTAGAAAATATAGTTTTAACTGATCCATACTCAACTTATACAATTTCTGGTAATAGTAATTTTAGTAATGATAGTACATCAACAGTAACAATAAAGGTAACAAGCGAAGATTTAAAAGTTACAAATACATATACAATTGTTGTAACAAAAATAGTTTCTACTGATCCTAGGTTAAGTACATTTGAATTAAATAATTATGATTTTAATCCTGTTTTTGATAAAGATAAAACAGAATACGAAGTATTTGTTCCAAATGGTTTACAACAAGCTAGTTTAAAATTAAAAACATTAAAAAATACTTCAAAAATCAAAAGTATTATGATAAATAATTCAGAACAAGTTGTTAGTGAAATAAATAGTTTTGAAAATAGTGTTTCAATTCCTGATGTTTCATCTAATCCAACTATTACAGTTATAGTAGAAGCAGAAAATGGGGATGAAAAAACTTACACTTTAACTATTAGCAGTGAAGATCTAATAAACAATTATCTATCAACTTTAAATGTAAGTTGTGGTAATTTAGAACCTGCATTTGATAGAACAATAAATGAGTATATTGTATTTACAGATAGTTCAACTACTTCATGCAATGTTCTATCAACACCAGAAGTTTCTATATCGACAGTTGAGGGAAATGGTGATTATAATTTTGATGCAAATGCAAAATATTTACTTGTTCCTATAACTGTTACATCTAGTAGAGGAGAAAAAAGAGTTTATAATGTAAAAATCAGGAAACCATTGTCTAATGAATCAAGATTATCAAACTTAGATTTGATTGGAAATACATTAACTCCTTTATTTGATAGTGACACGCTTGAATATTCAGTAACAGTTCCAAATAATATTAGCAAACTTAATAAAGAGTCATTTACTTATACAACTATTGATCCAGATAGTGTAGTAACATTCCCAGAAATTAATTTAAATTCAGGAAATGTAACACAGTATGTAATAACTTCTAAATCAGAAGATGGAACAACTGAGTCAAAATACACATTAAATGTAACAAGAGAAAAATCAAGTAATACTATCATAACAGAAGTAAATATTGATACTTTAGGAAATACATATAAATGTGTTATGGATCAAACAACGAAATCATGTAATGTAACTCTTCCTAGTAATACATCAAACTTTACTTTGAATGCTACATTACCAGAAGGTGCAACTGTAAATCCTTCTAACCCTTCTAGTCATATTTTTGATGAAGAAGATAATGGTAAGACAATATCATTAATAGTAACAGCAGAAGATGAAACTGAAGATACATATACTGTAAATGTAAACAGAGCTGAATCATCAAATAATGATTTATTGGATCTAAAAGTTAATTATGTTTCATTACCAAATTTTTCATCACAAGTTTTAGAATATGATAAAACTGTATTAGGTACAATGAATCAAGTAATGATCTCAGCTACACTTGCAGATAAAAAAGCTACTATTATAACTGATTTAAGTCAACCATTTAATTTGGAATATGGTAGTAATAAGATAGATGTTGTAGTTAGAGCACAAAATAAAGAAGAAAAAACTTATACTATAAATATCACTCGTAGTGATAGTGCTGATGCTACATTAAGTTCTTTAAGTGTAAAGAATTATCCATTTGAAGAAACTTATGATCCAGAAGAAACTGACTATACAATTCGTGTTCCAAGAACAAAGAAGACATTAACAAGAGAAGAAATTTTATATACTTTATCTGATAAAAATGCAATTATTTCGCTAGATAACAAGTTAGATATTGACTTTACAAAACCAAACAATATTTACACAATAACAGTAACAGCAGGTGATGGTGTAGTTCAAAAATACTACCACATATCAGTACTACCTGAATTATCTACAAATAATAATGTTGAAAGTGTAGTTGTAAATCAAACTGAACTTAAACACAAAGATAATATATTTACATATGATATCTTTGATACAGATACAAGTGCAACATTAGAGAGTATTACTTTGAGTAATGAATATGCTACTCATAATGTAATATTGCCACAAAAGATTTCTTATGATAATCCATATAAATTTATTGTAACAGCAGAAAATGGAGATGTTGCTTTATACACAGTTCAATTAGCTCGTAGAAAAACACGTGAATTAAAATTATCAAATATAGAAGTTAAATTTAATGAAGATGATGATTGTACAGATATTTGTACACTAGATAAAGTATTTAATGAAGATGTAACAGATTATGAAATATATATTCCAAATGAATTAACTAGTTTAGAAAATATTATTGTTACACCAAAAAATGATCTTCAAAACTATGAAATAATAGGAAATGAAGATTTAAAAGTTGGTGAAAATAAAATAATAATTAGGGTTAAAAATTCATTGGATGAAATTTTTGATTATACTTTAACAGTATATAGAGAAGCAAATTCTGATCCTAACATAGCAGGAATTTCATTTAAAACACCAGAGTATGATATAACTGAATTTGATGAAAATTTATATGAATACAATGTTGAATTCAATGCTATAGAAAGTGGTAAATATGAATTAGAATTTGAGAAGAAAAATGAAAATCAAAATATCACAATAAAAGGTGCAAAAGTATTATACTTTGGAAGAAACGATATAATTGTTCATACAGAATCAGAAAGTTGTTCAAGTACAGTTAAAACAAGAAAAGGATGTAATGAAAGAGACTATATTATACATGCATATAGGAATGAAGCTTATAGTAATCTACTTGCAAGCTTAACAGTTTCATCAGGGGATACTGCAGATTTATTACAAGTATTTAATAAATATAAATTTGATTATGTCTTAGAAGTAGATAGTGAAGTCAGTAAAATCAAAATTGAGGGAACTGCATTTGATACAACTCATACAACAGTAACTGGAAATGGTGAATTTGACATTGAACAAGGGTTGAATACATTTAATATAATTGTTACTCCAGAAACTGGTGATTCTGCAACTTATACTTTAAGTATTATAAGAAAACAAAGCGATAATGTTAATCTTGCAAATTTAAAGGTTAAGGGCTATGAATTAACTCCAAGTTTCTCAAAAAATGTTTTAGATTATTATATTGAAATTGATAGTACGGTTAATTCATTAGATATTATTTATGAAAAAGAATCTCCAGAACAAACTGTATATATATCAGGAAATTCTAACTTCGTAACAGGTGAAAATATAGTCAAAGTAGTAGTATTATCAGGTGATAAAACACGTGGTAAAACATATAATATTCATGCTACTAGAAAACCAAGTGAAAATAATTTATTAAATGGAATAACTGTAAAATCTACAAAAAATGGAGTAGAAACAATTCATGCTGTAACACCGTCATTTGATAGTTTAGTAAATAATTATACAGTTAATGTTTCATCAACAATAAGTGAAGTTACTATATCAACGGTAAAAGGACAAGTAATGCAAAATATTACAGGTAACGGAAGTTATATATTAGAGTATGGTGAAAATATAATACCTATAATTGTTACAAGTGAAAATGGAAGTATTAATACTTATCAAGTAACTATTAATCGAGAGTTCGATTTCGAATTATTAGATTTAACTGTTAGTCATGATGGTACGATTTATCCAATCACTCCAAATTATAGTAATGATGTATTTGAATATAATGTTTCTGTTGGAAATGAAGTAAAAGATGTGTTAGTTAGCGCCACTTTAAAAGAAACATTAAACGATATTTCTGGGTTAGGAGAATATGAACTTAATACTGGAAACAATGATATAACTCTTACGGTAAGTTATTTAGATAAAGGAAGTATTAATTATGTAATACATATAAATAGAGAAAAATCTTCTGATAATTTACTTAAAAACTTACAAGTTGCCGAAGGAGTAATAACGCCAATATTTGATCCAGGCACTTTAGAATATAGTGTAAATATTCCTTTTGAATATGAAAGTGCAACAATAATTTATGAAACAAATTCTAAGGAAGCAACTGTAGAAATAAAAAATAATACTAATCTTGAGGTTGAAATAACAAAAGATATAGAAGTAATAGTTACAGCTGAAAATGGGGATAAGAAAACTTATATTATTCATGCAACAAGAATGCAAAAACCTGTTGCAAGTAATCGTTTAACAGATATGTATATGGATGAAGGAACATTAGATCCAATATTTAATATAGGAATGATGAATTATACAACTGAAGTAGGAAAAGATGTAAAAAGAATAAACCTTCATTTGAAGGCTGAAGAACCTTTATATACCAAAGTAGAAGTTTACAAGTTAGGTTCTACATCAACAACAACAGTTGATATGACTGTAAGTGATCCTAAAATAATGTTAAACGTAGATTCTGGTAAAAATCCATTTGTTATTAGAGTAACAAATTATGAAGGAAATATTAGAAATTATCAATTAGATGTTTATAAAGCTGGTCCAAATGAAGCAAGAATTAAGTCATTATCATTTGATTATGGAACACTTTCACCAACGTTTGATAAAAATAAAAATGCATATGCAATGGAAGTTGATAGTAAAGTAACATCTATTAATGAGTCTGTTGTTATGATGGATGAAAAAGCAACATATACAATTACAGGTAATAAAAACTTAAAAATAGGTGAAAATACTGTAACAATAACTACGGTTGCTCAAGATGGAAAAACAAGTTTAGAGTATACAATAATTGTTACAAAAAAAGCTTCCAGCAATGCTTATTTAAGCGATATTGTAACATTCCCAGAAAAAGATTTTGAATTTGATAAAGATAAATATAATTATATTTATCACGTAGAAAACAATGTTAATACAATACAAATTATTGGTGTTAGAGAAGATACAACAGCCAAAATTACAGGAAATGGAATTTATAAACTTACCGACAATGATTTAACTGTTAAACTTACTGTAACAGCAGAAGATGGAACAACAAAAGTTTATACTGTTGTTGTAACTAAGAAAAAAGATAGTAATGCTAACTTACAAAGTTTAACAATAAATAATGGTGAGTTGGTACCAGCATTTGATAAAGACACTACTTCATATACAGTAGAAGTTGAAAATTATGTTGATTCTATTACATTAAATGGAATAGCGGAGTCAGAAAAAGCTACTGTTAGTGGAAATCAAACTTATGATTTGGTTGAAGGTACAAATAAATTATCAGTTACTGTAACAGCAGAAGATGGAACAATAAAAACATATTTTGTAAATGTTACTAGAAAAGAAAATGAATTACAACAAACTTTATTAGAAAACTTAACTGTTTTAGAAGGTGAATTAAATCCAAAATTCAATCCTAATACATTTAATTATGTTGTAAACATACCAAATGAATATGAAAGTGCAACTATTAATTACGTTAAACATAATGAAGATGCTACAGTTGATATATATGGAAATGATAATTTAGAAGTGGGTCACAATATTATTATAGTAAAAGTTTCTTATAATGGTGAAGGGACTACATATACTATAGACGCAATTAGACAAGAAGCAAGTAATACATATTTGAGTGTATTATCTGTAAGCAAAAATGAAATAGTTCCAGAATTTGATAAAACAATTCAAAATTATACATTAGATGTAGGTAATGAAGTTTCTTTTGTTAATTTAAAAGCGACACCTGAACTTTCTACCAGCGTGGTATATATAAAATCTGATTCTTCTTACGTTGAATATAAAGATATAACACAAATTAATTTAAAACCAGGAACAAATGACATATATATTAAAGTTATTAGTTCAACAAAATCAGAAAGAGTATATAAACTTACAATTACACGTGCAAATAGTGATGAAAATAAATTGTTGACTTTAAATACAAATATTGGTGAAATAAGTCCTAAGTTTGATCCTGAAGTAAATAGTTATACGTTAAATGTACCAATTGGTACAAAATATGTAACTTTATCAGGAACAATATCCGATGGAGCTACAGTAACTGGCTTAGAAACATATCAATTATCAGTAGGAAGTGTTACAAAGTTTATTAACGTTACATCACAAAGTGGATTAGTTAATACTTATGAGGTTACTATTGTAAGACAAGCAAGCCATGATGCTACAATTACGGATATAAAGCCATCAGTAAGTACACTTAATCCTAAATTTTCTTCTGAAATTGGTGATTATAAAATAGAAGTTGAAGGGGATGTTAAGAATATTTCATTTGATGTTACGACAGCATCAACAGACGCAGTTGTAATAGGAGATGGAGTTACTGAATTATTCCCAGGTAAAAATATAATTACTATAACTGTTATAGCAGAAGATGGAATTACTCAACAAAGTGTTAATATAGAAGTTTATAAAAAAACAGATATTAATTCATTTGAAACTGATTTAGAAATCAATGTACCAATAGGAAATGATTATCAAATTGATATAAAGTATAATCCTGAAAATACTGATTATAAAGAAATGACTTATGTACCACAAGATACATCTATATTAAGTGTTTCAAAAGATGGTTTAATTACACCAAATAAAGTAGGGGATACAACTATTAAAGTTACTTCAACTAGAAATCCCGCACTTACTAAAACTATAACTGTTCATGTAATTAATCCAATGATAGAAACTGATACTTATATTATAAATCGTGATACAGAAGGTTATGAATATATTACAGGTATGGAACCACATACAACAGTCGATGAATTCTTAAATAATTTAAAGAATGAACGAAGTAATCTTCAAGTTTATGATAGTACAGAAACAGATATAATTTCTGATGATGTTAATATTAAAACAAGATATATAGTTAAATTATCAATTAATGGAACAGTATATGATCAACTTGTATTAGTAATTAAAGGTGATATAAGTGGTGACGGATATGTTACTGTTGCAGATATAAATAAATCTAAAAATCAAATATCAGCTAAAATAGAGTTTGATGAAATAGATAAAGCTGCTGCAGATATTAATATGGATACATATAATACTGTTGCAGATATAAATAAAATTAAAAACTATATATCAGGAAAAATTAGTTCGTTGAATACAGAATTATATGATTTCTATAACAAAAAATAAAAGGAATTTTAATTTTAGATGATTAAAATTCTTTTTTGTTTAATTTATGATATATATAGTTTAGATATTAATAATTTTTTACCAATGTATTAATAATAGTCTTTTTTATAAATTAAATATTTTGTTTAATTTTATAATGAAAATTCTATATTTTTTTTGCGAATTTTGTAGAAAAAAAACGAAAAAATTGATATACTTGTATAGAATAGTAAAGGTAGGATTGTCGTGGTATGAAAAATAATAAAAAGTATTTTAAATATATCTGTTCATTTTTTATTTTATTTATTACAATTTGTTTTACAAATGCAAAGGCAGATACGGCTCATAACTTAAATATTAAAATGATTAAATGTGATGGATCAAAATATAATTCATTTGCAACACAAAGGGATTATAAAAGTTGCTACAATGATTATGTTTCAGGGAAACTTTCATCATATGTAATTAATACAGGTGACGAAGTAGATACTGGAACTGTAATTTTAACAATCTTAAATTATACGCCAGGTAGTCCTAAAGTAATAACAAGTATTAATACTCGTTTAAATATTGATACCGATGTTCTAACACCAATAGTAAAAGCAAATGGAAGTCTTTTATATTATCAAACTACATATTGGCCAGAGGATTCAAATTACTCTACAAGTTTTAACTATAATTCGACTTCAGGAATAATAGGCGGTTCATTTGTTGATAGTGAAGATGTTCCTTTGACAGCAGAAACAGAACTATTATATTTTTTCTTAAAAATAAATGATTCTGCTACAGGAACAATCCCTATTGAATTTTCAAAGAAACCAGGAGATAATGATATGACTGATTTTGATGGAAATCAATATGAATTTACAACTACTGATGCGAATGTAAAAATACCAGGTGAATCATTATCACATGATGCTTCACTTGGAACATTAACAGTAACAAATGGCTCTACAACTTATCCACTTTCTCCTGCGTTTGTATCAGGAAGTGTGGATAATAAATCATATACTGCTGTAGTTCCAAATGATATAGAATATATTAACTTAAATGCAACAGCAAATCATAGCAAGGCTTCAATATTAAGTGGTATTTTAGGAAAAAATAATATTAATGTTGGAGAAAATAGTTTTACAATCACAGTAACAAGCGAGTTTGGTAATACTGAAGTTTATACATTAAACGTATACAGATTATCAAATGATGCAACACTTTCTTCAATTAATTTAACTAATGGTATAAGTTTTGGAAATTTAATTAGTGGAACTTATAGTTATTCAACAACAATACCTTATGCTATAACTTCTACATCAGTTTCTGCAACGCCTACTCATGCCAATGCTTATGTTGATAGTGGACTTGGAACATGGAATCTATCTAATTCTGGAACATTATCAAATAATAAAGTTTTAGTTGTAAAAGCAGAAAACTGTTTAAGCAAATACTCAAGTGTACCAGGAAATAGTTGTACATCTCAAAATTATAATTTAGCAATTAATCGACAAGCAGCATCAGATAATAGTTATTTAAAAAGTTTAACTGTTGATGGTGTAAGTGTTAGTAATTTTAACAAAACTAAACAAGAATATGATTTAGGAACAGTAGCGAATAATAAATCATCAATGTTATTAAATGGTTTAGTTGATGACACAGGAAAAGCAAGTGTTTCAGGTATTGGAACAGTAAATTTAAATATTGGAGAAAACAATTTCACAATTACAGTAACAGCAGAAGATAAATCAACAAGAGAATATAAAATTAAAGTATATAGATTATCAAATGAAAATAAATTATCTAGTTTAACTATAACATCTTCTCCTCAAGCTACAATGTCTCCAGCATTTACTTCAACATTTAATGGTGCTTATACATATAATTATGATGCCACTGTTACAGATATTACAGTAAGTGCCACTGTACTTGATACAGGAAAAGCAAGGGTATCAATTTATGATTTAGAAAAAGGTGAGGCATCTTCTTCAGCAACACTTAATACACAATCAAAAACCTTTGGAATAGAAACTAAAAATGTTTATGTAGTAGTAACATCTGAAGATGGAACAGTAAATACTTATACAATAGATTTAACTAGAACAAAATCATCAGATAATAGTTTAAAATCTTTAATAATAGATAATGGAACATTAACACCTTCATTTAATTCAGCAACAAGAACATATACAGCAGAAGTAGAGGGTAATATAACTTCAATTAATGTTAATGCAATACCTAATTCATTATATGGAAAAATTAAGAGTATAACTGGTAATACTAATTTAAATTTTGGTAATAACCAAATAGAAATTATAGTAGAAGCAGAAAATGGAAATACAGCATCTTATATTATTAATGTAACAAGAAAACAATATGATATTTCAACACTAGATGATATAAAAATAGATGGTGTAAGCATAGAAAACTTTAATAAAGATACTAAAGAATATGATTTAAAAACAGTAAATTTTGAAAAAGATAGTATTAACATTGAAACAACAAAAAGTAATAGCTATGCAACAGTATCAGGTGACGGATTAGTGTCACTTAAAACAGGTAATAACAAAATAGTTATTACAGTAACTGCTCAAAATGGTATAGATAAATCAGAATATGTATTAAATTTATATAGAGAAAAAAATAATGATACTTCGATATCAAATTTAAAAGTTAAAGGCATAGAAGCAAAAAATACAGATGTTGGTATTTATGAAGTAACAGTACCAAACAATATAGAAGAAGTCAATGCAAGTAATTTAATC
>CAJMOW010000026.1 GCA_905215145.1 uncultured bacterium
AGTTATTTTATCTGCTTGAGCACGTAGAGCTTGAACGGCTGGTCCTTTTGCGCTATTAAGCATTTTAATTTGTAACAAACTTTTATCTGCATTTTTACCCATTTCTCCGCCTAAGGCATCTATTTCTCTAACTACTATTCCTTTTGCACTACCACCTATTGATGGATTACAAGGCATATCTGCTATATTCTTTATATTTCCTGTTACTAATAAAGTTTTATGACCTAAACGAGAAGTAGCTAGACAAGCCTCACACCCGGCGTGCCCCCCACCAACTACTATTACTTCATATTCCATAAAAAAACACCTCTTTTTGACTAAAATATTATACAATATATATTTTTTTTTAACAATATATAAAAAGTAATTATTAACTGTAATAATTACTTTCCTAAACAGAATTGACTAAATAATTTATTTATAAGTTCATCTTCATATGTTTCACCAATTATCTGACCAAGTATATTCCACATTTCCTTTATATCTATTTCTATCATGTCTATAGGTAAATTATTTTTTATTCCATCTTTTATAGAAGGTAATATTGAATAAGCTTTTTTTAACAAAGCAATACTTCTTGAACTTGTCAAATATGTTAAATCTAACTTTTCTATTTGATTTATACTAAACATTTTTTTAATTTTTGATTTTAATTCGTCAAATCCCTCATTATTTAACGCACTTATATATATTATTTTTTCAGGATCTAATTTTTTTGTTTCCAAATTTCTACTTAAATCATTTTTATTTATTAGTATCAAATATTTTTTATTTTTCAATTTTTTTAATATTTCTTCATCTGATTTTTCCAAGCATCTATTATTATCTAATACAAATAATATTAAATCTGATTTTTCTATTTGATCTAGACTTTTTTGAACACCTATATTTTCAACTATATCATCTGTTTTTCTGATTCCTGCTGTATCAACCAAATTAAGTGCGATTCCATCTATGTTTATATTTCCTTCTACTATATCTCTTGTTGTTCCTTCTATAGAAGTTACTATTGCTTTTTCTTCATCTATTAATTTATTTAAAATACTACTTTTTCCTACGTTTGGTTTTCCAATTATTGATGTATTTATTCCATCTTTTATTATTTTTGCATTTTTACTTTCTTCTAGAATTTTTTTCATTTTTATTTCTATTATATTTATATTTTCTAATAACTCGTTGTGTGTAACATCTTCTATATCCTCATATTCTGGATAATCTATTTTAACTTCTATTGAAGCAAGAAGTGTTAAAATTTCTTCTCTTAGGTCTGAAATAAGTTTAGTTGCGGAACCTGTTAATTGTCTTACTGCTAATGATAAAGACTTTTCAGTTTTAGAATTTATTATATCCATAACACTTTCTGCTTCAAGTAAATCTATTCTTCCATTTAGAAATGCTCTTTTTGTAAATTCACCTGGTTCTGCTAAACGACAACCATTTTCTATAAGTAATTCTAATATTTTTGAAACTGATGCTATACTACCATGGCTATTAATTTCCACAACATTTTCTTTTGTATAGGTGTTTGGCTCTTTCATAACACTTACTAAAACTTCATCTATTATTTTATTACTTTCTACTATATATCCATAATGTATAGTATGGGAATTTACATTCAATAAATCTTTTCCTTTAAATATTTTATTAACTATTTTTATTGAATCAGGTCCGCTAACTCTTATTATTGATATTGAACCACCTGTTGCTGTAGATATTGCTGCTATCGTATCATTCATTTTCTACACCTACTTTTATTCCAATATACATTAATAATTTAGAAGGTTCATTAAATATCTCCATTGATACATATTTATCAACTGATGATATTATCCAACTTTCTAAATATCTTGGTGGGACTATATTTGATGGAAACATATGTCTTAATATAATATTTCCGACTTTCTTATTATAATATTGTGGGAAATGTTTTTTAGTATTATTCACAGCTTGTTTTGCGTGTACAAATCCATGCTGCTTAAAAAAAGTAGTCTTTGTTTTATTATTTTGCCAAGGTTTATCATAAAAATCATGTAATAAGCCACCTATTGCTGCACTTTTATAATCTAATCCTAATATTTTTGATATTTTATATGAAATAATTGAAACTTTTAAACAATGATCATAGACACTTTGTTTTCCATGATGCATATATTCTTTTCTCTTTTGAAATTCTTTTGAATTCAATATTTCATCTACTATATCATAATACTCATTAAGTGTTGATTTTTCTATTTCTAACAATTTCATAAAATCTCTCTTTTCTAAATATTAATTCTATGTTATTTTATTAAAATAGTCAAGTTGTACAAAAAAAATGTAGATATCTACACTTTTATATTTTACTTTTCATTATATTTTATAACAACAGCTCTTTTTGGTTCTTCTCCAACACTTTCTGTGCTTAAAAATTCATTTTCTGATACTAAATTATGAACAATTCTTCTTTCATATGAATTCATTGGATCTAATTTTACATCTATATGTGATTTTAAAACATCTTTTATTATTAATTTTATTTGTCTTTCAAAATTTTTTATCTTTTTTCCTTTATAATTTGCTACATCTAAATTAACTTTTATATTTAATCCTGTTTGAACTATTAAAGCTTGCTTAAGTATTGTTTCTATTGCTTTTAAAGTTCTTCCTTCTTTTCCTATTAAAATCGAATTATTGTCTGAAACTAATATAATTGATATATATCCTTCAGATTCTCTTATTTCTGTATTAATAGAAATATTCATTCCTTTTGCAATATCATTTATATAATTTTTTAGATATTCGATTATATCTTCTTTTTTATAACAAATTAACTTTATTTTTTTAGATTTAAATAATCCAGATTCTTGTGATTCTTCTTTTATATATAAGTCATTTTCAGAAACATTAAGTTCATTTAAACAATTTTTTAATACTTCTTCTTTTATTTTACCTTCATAATTATATGATGTTATCATTCTTTTTACCTCTTTTTACCATTAAATTTTGTAAAATTGTAAATGCACTATTGAAAATCCAATATAATTCTATACCTGTTGACATAGTGAATGATGCAATTCCGATAAATATTGTTGAAATATTGGTCATCATCTTCATTTGTTTTTCTTGATCTTCGCCTAATGAAGCTGTTTTATTTAATTTAAATGAAAAATATGTTGCTGCAATAACTAATATAACAAATATTATATAATATATTTTTCCATTTGTAATAGCTGTTAAAGGACTTGTACCTAATTGGAATCCCAACAAATTTTCCTCAAATATAGCTGGCATTCTATTCATTGCTTCGTAGAATGCAAAGAATAATGGTATTTGTATTAATGAAAATATACAACCTGATAATGGATTAATTTTATATTTTTTATATATCATCATCATTTCTTGGGATTTTTTCATCATTTCTTCTTGGGATTGTTTATTTTTATATTTATTCTCTAATTTTTTCATTTCTGGTTGGGCTTTTTTCATTAATTCTGATTGCATTGCTGTTTTTTTAGTTAAGGGATATAATATCAACCTGATTGCAAGTGTTATTATGATAATTGCTAATCCATAATTTTTTACTAATTTTCCCATTAAAACAATTATCCATGCTAAAGGTTTTACAAATATAGTAGTCCATATTCCCTCATAACCACCAGATGTTACTTTAAAATCATTACACTTTGGTAACTTACTAATATCAACACCATTTTCGTTATACAAACCTATAACTTTTTCATTTTCTGGTTGACAAAGAATATTTTTAGTTAGACTTTGACCAGTTTCAGGATTTTGAACAATTTTTTTATTTGAATCAGTCAAAGATTTTGAACATCCTGTTAATGAAATTAAAGCAATAAATACAAAAAGCAATGTTTTAATTTTTTTTCTCATTAATTTTCTCCTTCAATTATATTTAATTTTTTAAAAGCATAGTTTAAATTTATTTCCATTTCTTCATAATTTCTATTTAATATGCCCTTACTAACTATTATAATACAATTAAACCCTTTTTGATAGTTTTTTTTATCTATTATACTTTTTAATTGCCTTTTCACTTTATTTCTAATAACTGCATTACCTATTTTTTTTCCTACTGATAAACCAAAATGATATATTTCATCATTATTTTTTTCAATATAAATTATATAATCCTTGTATTTATATGATTTATTATTCTTAATTATTCTTTCAAAATCATCACTTTTCTGTAATATATTAATTTTTTTCATGTTTATACCTCTTTAATAAATAAAAAGCCACTGAGAATCAGTGGTTGTATTAATGAGCTAATGTTTTACGCCCTTTTCTTCTTCTTGAATTAATTATTTTTGTTTTCATACGTGCTAAAAAACCCATTTTCTTACTTCTTTTTCTATTATTTGGTTGAAATGTTCTTTTCATTTAGTCCACCTCCTGAACTTATAAATTTGTTTGCTCTAATAATTATATAGATTAAACTTCGTTTTGTCAACAAATTTATGAATTTCCACTATAAAATTTGATATTAACTTATTTTCCACAGAAAAAGATATTAAGAAATATGTTTATTTATATAGTTATCCACGTTTTTCCACAGTTAATGTGGAAAAATATACTAACAACAAATAACATGTTTATATTTTTTTCCACATTTATGTTGAAAACTCATTTTTTTATTTAATTTTCTTAATTTAAACTGTGTATTATATTGTTAAAAACAAAAATTTAACTTTTTTCCACAATATTTATTTAACTTTTTGTTTTTTTATTGTATTATATAAGTAATTGTTTCTCGTGATAGGGGTGAGGAAATGGATATAAATAATATATGGGATTTATTTTTGGAAAAAATGAAACAACAAATTAATCCAATGCATTTTGAAACTTGGTTTGCTGATACCAAACTTATATCTTTAGATGAAAACTGTGCAAAAGTATTAGTTCCAATGTCAGTTCATAAAAAACATTTAAAAGAGAATTATAACGATTTAGTTGTTGAATTATTTACTGAAATAACAGGAACTAACTTTAATTTTGAATATGTACTTGAAGAAGAATTAAAGAACAATATTGTTATAAATACTGATGAAATAGGGGTTCCTTCAATAAGTTTTGATTCTAATTTGGACTCAAGATATACTTTTGATAATTTTATAGTAGGGCAAAGTAACAAATTTGCTAAGGCAACTTCACTTGCTGTTGCAGAAAAACCTGGTTACATGTATAATCCATTATTTATATATGTAAAGAGTGGGTTAGGTAAAACTCATTTAATGCATGCTATTGGTAATTATATTAGTAAAAATTCAAATATGAAAGTTTTATATGTAACAAGTGAAAAATTTGTCGAAGATTTTATAAATATTTATAGAAAAAACAAAAATGATAATAATTTTGAAGATGTGGATTCATTCAAAAAAAAGTATAGAGATATAGATGTTTTAATGATAGATGATATACAATATTTAGAAATCGCTAATAAAACACAACAAGAGTTTTTTAATACATTTAACGAACTACATTGTAATAATAAACAAATTATTATATCTTCAGATAGATCACCAGATGATTTAAATAAACTAGAAGAAAGACTTAGAACTAGATTTAACTGGGGATTAACTATTGATATATTACCGCCAGACTTTAAATTACGTATGGACATAATAGATAAAAAAATAGAAGCAAATAATATATCTTGTGAATTTCCAAATGACGTTAAAGAATATATAGCAAGCAATTGTACTTCTGATATAAGAAAATTAGAAGGAGCTATTACTAGGGTATTCGCTTATTCAATTATTATGAATGGTTCTGAAATAACACTTGATCTAGCTATTGAAGCATTAAAAGATTATTTTGTAAAAAGCATAATATCCAAAAACAAAGTTGATCAAGTACAACAAGTAGTAGCAGCACATTACAATATTACAGTAGAAGATTTAAAAAGTAAAAAAAGAAATGCTAATATATCGGTTCCAAGACAAGTTGCTATGTATATATGTAGAACTGTACTTGAGGAATCGTTACCCAAAATTGGAATGGAGTTTGGTGGAAAAGATCATACAACAGTTATGCATTCAGTAGATAAAATAAAAAAAGAAATAACTAATGATGCTTCTTTTAAAAATGAAATAGATAAATTGATTAGTAAAATTAAATAAATCACAGTTTTCTAATTTTTATCAACAAGTTTTCCACAGCTGTTTTACTAATAAAAACAATGCTTTAAACAAAGTTTTCCACAGTTTCCACAACAATAATAACAATAATAATTTAATAAAAAATATATAAAATGGAGGATGATAAAATGAAATTAAAAATAAAACAATCAATATTAATGGAACATTTAAATTACGCTATAAAAGGAATTTCAAATAAAAATCTAATTCCTATATTAAATTGCATTAAATTTGATTTAACAGAAGATGGATTATATTTAATGAGTTCTGATAATGACATAGCAATTAAAACTTTTATTTCAAAAAATCAAATAGAAAGTATTGATGTTTGTGGAGAGTTAGTTGTTTCTGGTAGATATATATATGATATAATAAAAAAACTTCCTAATGAAATAATAAATCTAGAAGAAGTAATGGATTTTAAGTTATACATTACTACATCAAATTCTTCTTTTACACTTAATTGTAATAATGTAAATGATTTTCCACAGATAAAATTAGAAGAACATAAAAATCCAGTTGTTTTAACAACTAAAACGTTAAAAAATATAATTAATCAGACTGTTTTTGCAACTTCTAATCAAGAATCAAGACCTATTTTAACTGGTGTAAATATTAAAATAAATAGAAATATAATGGAATGTACTGCAACGGATTCATATCGTTTATCTAAAAAAATAATAGAGTTAGATAATGAAGTATCTGAACCAGTTGATATAATAATTCCTACTAGAAATTTAAATGAATTAGTTAAATTATTTATGGATGATAATAATAAAGTTGAATTACATATATTTAACAATAAAGTTATATTTAAGTTTTCTACAATAATTATGATGTCAAGATTGATTAATGGATCATTTATTGATACAACTGCACTTATTCCAAAAGATTTTTCAATTATAATGAAAGTAAATTTACAAGATTTATATAATGCTATTGATAGAGCTAGTTTACTTACAAATGAAAATGATAAAAATACAGTTAAATTAGAAAGTTTTAATGATAATATTGTATTATCTAGTAATATACCTGAAATAGGAAATGTAACCGAAAAAATTAATTTATTAAACACAATAGAAAATAATATTACGATTGCTTTTAGTTCAAAGTATATGATGGATGCATTAAAAGCATTTGATTGTGAAGAAATTGAATTAATGTTCAATGGAGAAATAAGACCAATAATTTTAAAAAATCCAGATAGTAATGATCTAATAGAATTAATAGTACCAATAAGAATTGGCTAATTAATTCTTTTTTTTTCAAAAAATTTAATTTTTTCTACAAAATTCAACAAATTTCGCAAAAAAATAGTGTATAAAAAAGGAAATCTAGTTTTTTTTTGGAAAATTAGATATAGGGGAGGTGAAGTATGTTGGATAATTATGAAATAAATAAGTCAACACTTGCTATAATACCAGTTGAATCTAATATAAGTAAGATATATGAACATGATTCAAATTTTATAATTAATAAGAGTGTGGCTGATATAATTAATCATAGTTGTAAATATTTTGGTAGTTCTTATGTAGGAAGATATGAAGGTGCAAAAAATATATTAGGAGTTAGTTATAAACTTCCAATTATAATAGAAGAAACACAAGAATTAATATTTTTTCCTACGAATTCTCCAAGATTAGATAATTGTTCTTGGATATCATTAAAAAATATTAATAATTATATAAAAAATGATAATAAGGTATTAGTAAATTTTAAAAATGGAATTAATTTAGAGTTTGATTTATCAATATTTTCATTTGAAAATCAAATATTTAGAGCATTAAGATTGGAAAATATTTTAAAAACAAGAAAATTAATTCAAAATTAAGGGTAAAAATATTATTTTTTACTCTTTTTATGTGTTTTTATGTTATAATATTAAGTGTGTATAGGAGTATTTATTTTATATAAAATTTAAAAATGAGCATTTTTAACATGAAAAGAGGCATAGTATGATTTTAACAGATATTAAATTAAATAATTTTAGAAATTATAAAAATGTTAAAATTAAGCTATCTGATAAAATAAATATAATATATGGTGATAATGGACAAGGAAAGACAAATTTATTGGAATCTATATATGTTTTAGCGCTTACAAAGTCGCATCGTATGTATATAGATAATAATTTAATTTATAATAATTCCAAACAAGCTAGTATTTCTGGTACTCTTTTAAATGATGAAATTAAAACAAAACTTTCACAAAATGAGAAAATACTTACAATTGATTCGAATGTTGAAAAAAAAGTAAGTAATTATATTTCAAAACTTAATATTATATTTTTTTATCCTGAAGATCTTGAATTAGTAAAAGGAAATCCCATTATAAGAAGAAAGTATATAAATACACAATTAAGTCAATTACAATCAAATTATATGATTATTTTAAATGATTATAATAAATTGATAAAAATTAAAAATAAATTTCTGAAAAATAAAAATTTATTAAATGATTCCGATAAACAATATTTTAAAATTTTAAATGAACATATTGTTAATAGAGCAGTATCAATATATTTATTAAGAAAAAAATATATTGATAAAATAAATTCAAATGCAGAAGATATATATTATAAATTGACAGGAATAAAAAAATTTTATGTAAAATATAAACCTTCTATAGATATAAGTAATGATAGAAATGAGATAATTAGAAACTTAAAGCGGAAGTTAGAAGAAAAAGAAAAAGATGAATTTAGATTAAAGAAATCACTAATTGGACCTCATCTAGATGATTATGAATTTTTTATTGATGAAAAAAATCTAAAATCATATGGTTCACAAGGTCAACAAAGAATTGCTGTACTTTCAATGAAATTATCGGAGGTTGAAATATTTAAATATTATAAAAATACATTTCCAATACTATTATTGGATGATGTGTTTAGCGAATTAGATAATAAAAAAAGAAATTTGTTACTTAAATATATTAATAATAATATTCAATCTATTATTACTACGACAGATTTAAGAAATATTAATAAAAAAGTATTATTAAATTCTAAAATATTCAAAATTATGAATGGAACTATAATAAAAGAGGTGGAAAAAAATGGATAAAAGTAATGAACATTATGATGCATCGGATATTCAAGTTTTAGAAGGATTAGAGGCAGTAAGAAAACGTCCTGGTATGTATATAGGAACAACAGATGTAAAAGGATTACATCATCTAGTATGGGAAATAGTTGATAATTCAATTGATGAAGCGTTAGCTGGATATTGTAAGAATATAGAAATTATAATAAATAAAGATAATTCAGTAACTGTTAAAGATGATGGACGTGGAATTCCTGTAGGAGTTCATCCAAAAACTCATATTTCCACAGTTGAAACAGTATATACAGTATTACATGCTGGTGGAAAATTTGGTGGCGGCGGATACAAAGTATCTGGTGGATTACATGGTGTAGGAGCAAGTGTTGTAAACGCTTTATCAAAATGGGTAAATGTAACTGTGTATAAAGAAGGAAAGATTTATGAAGTAAAATTTGAAAATGGTGGTAAAACAACTCAAAAATTAACAGTAATTGGTGATTGTGATATTAATAGAACAGGAACAACAGTAACATTTAAACCAGATCCAGAAATATTTGATACTGATATATTTGATTATTCAACACTTAAAACTAGAACACGTGAATTAGCTTTTTTAAATAAAGGGTTAAGACTTACATTAAGAGATGATCGTGATATGGTTGATACTACTGGCGAAACATTTCTTTATGAAGGTGGAATAAGCGAATATGTAAAATTCATTAATAAAGGAAAAACTCCTATTCATGATGAGATTATTCATTTAGAAGGTGAAGAAGATAATATTGTTTTTGAAGTTGCAATGCAATATACATCAGATGAAAATACAAGAATTTATTCATTTGTTAATAATATTAATACTCATGACGGTGGTACTCATGAAGAAGGCGTTAGAAGAGCTTTAACAAGAATCATAAATAATTATGCTAGAAAAAATAATATTTTAAAAGAAAAAGACGAAGCATTATCAGGTGACGATGTTAAAGAAGGATTAACGATGATTGTTTCATGTAAACATCCTAATCCACAATTTGAAGGTCAAACTAAAGGCAGATTAGGAAATTCTGAAGTTAGAAAACTTGCAGATAATGTTTTTTCACAAGGATTTGAAAGATTTTTACTTGAAAATCCAGATAAAGCAAGAATTATTGTGGAAAAATCTATGTTGGCGGCAAGAGCTAGAGTAGCTGCAAAAAAGGCTAGGGAATTAACAAGAAGGAAAAATGATTTAGATGTTGTTAATTTTGGAGGAAAATTAGTTGATTGTAAAGAAAAAGATCCTTCAATTTGTGAATTGTTTTTAGTCGAAGGGGATTCAGCTGGGGGTTCAGCTATAAAAGGTAGAAATAGTATGACTCAAGCAATATTACCGCTAAGAGGTAAGATATTAAATGTAGAGAAAGCCAGAATGGATAGAGCTTTAGCAAATGAAGAAATAAGAACAATAATAACAGCATTTGGAACTGGTATAGGTCAAGAATTTAATTTAAGTAAATTACGTTATGATAAAATAATTATTATGACCGATGCCGATGTAGATGGTTCACATATTCGTGTATTGTTATTAACTTTATTTTATAGATTTTTTAGACCAATCGTTGAAGCAGGACATGTATATGCAGCTCAACCACCATTATTCTGTATTAAACATGGAAAAACTATTAAATATGTTCTAAACGAAGAAGAAAGAGATGAATACTTATCCAAATTGAATAATGCTAAACCTGAAATAACTCGTATGAAAGGTTTAGGTGAAATGGATGCTGAAGAATTAAATGAAACAACAATGGATATAGAAAAAAGAATTCTTCGTAGAATAACAGTTGATGATATAATAGCAGCTGATGCAGTGTTTAATAAATTAATGGGTGAAGAAGTAGAACCACGTCGTGATTTTATTGAACAAAATGCAGTATATGCACAAAATTTGGATATATAGGAGGTTAATGTATGGATCATAGTAGAGATAGAAAACAAGAAAATAATATAGTAAATGAAGTAGAATCCTCATTTCTTGAATATTCAATGAGTGTAATTGTTTCACGTGCGTTACCTGATCTTAGAGATGGACTAAAACCTGTTCATCGTAGAATTTTATGGTCAATGTATGAATCAAATTATACTCCAGATAAACCTCATAAAAAAAGTGCGAGAATTGTTGGGGATGTTATGGGTAAATATCATCCACATGGTGATTCAAGTATATATGAAGCTATGGTTAGAATGGCTCAAGATTTTAGTTATAGATATCCTTTAGTAGATGGACATGGAAATTTTGGTAATATTGAAGGTTATGGAGCAGCAGCAATGCGTTACACAGAATCTCGTTTATCAAAAATATCATTGGAATTACTACGCGATATTTATAAAAATACAGTTGATTTTACTTCAAATTTTGATGAATCTGAAAAAGAACCTTCTGTATTGCCTTCTAAATTTCCAAATATATTGGTAAATGGTACAATGGGAATTGCAGTTGGTATGGCTACTAATATTCCACCACATAATTTAGGTGAGGTTATAGATGGATGTATTGCTTATATAGATAATCCAGAAATTGATACATTAGGATTAATGCAATATATCAAAGGACCAGATTTTCCAACAGGTGGCGTTATATTAGGTAATTCTGGAATTAAAAAAGCTTATGAAACAGGAAGAGGAACAATTACTATTCGTAGTAGAGCTAGAATAGAAGAAAATAACGGAAAAAATTATATAATAATAGATGAAGTTCCTTATGGAATAAATACTTTAGAGTTAAAAAATAAAGTTGCTGAATTAGTTCATACTAAAGTTATAGATGGAATATCAGATTATCATACTGATTTAAAAGATGGTGTAAAAATTACAATTACTTTAAAAAAGGATGCAAATCCTCAAGTTGTTTTAAATAATTTATATAAACACACTTCTTTTCAAACTAATTATGGAATAATCTTTTTAATGCTTGATAATGGTGTTCCGAAAACTTTACCATTAAAAGATATAATTTCTAAATATATTGATTATCAAAAAGAAGTTGTAATTCGAAGAACTCGTTTTGAATTAGAAAAAGCTGAAAAAAGAGTTCATATTTTGGAAGGATATAAAATCGCACTTGATAATATTGATGAAGTAATAAAAATTATTAAAGAATCAAAATCAGATGTGATAGCAAAAGAAAAACTTATCTTACGCTTTAATTTTACTCAGATTCAAGCAGAAAGTATTTTGGAATTAAAATTACGTAGATTAACTGGCTTAGAAAAAGATAAAATTGAACAAGAATTAAATGAATTATTAAAATTAATAGAAGAATTAAAGTTAATTCTTGGTAGTGAACAAAAAGTACTAGAT
>CAJMOW010000027.1 GCA_905215145.1 uncultured bacterium
TGGTATGGAATTTCTAAACTTCCATGATGTTCAAAATAGGTTTTAGCTAACTCATATTTTTTATTCCATTCTTCATTATTATCACGTGTTTCAAAACGCATTCCTATTTTTTCTAATAATTTGATTTGTTCTTCTGTTATTTTACAAGTACCTACCCCTTTATATGCTTGACGTTGAGTATTTAGCCATGCACCTAAAGCTATTCCTTCTTCTGCATATTCATATCCATTAAGTGTTTTATAACTTTGTGAAATTTCTAAATTTCCATTATGTTTAAAATAAGCTTTAGCCAAATTATATTTATACATCCAATTTTCTTTTATATTATTTTTCATAAAATCCCCCTTTGAATGTTATGTATTATATCATAATTTAAAGAATTGTCAAAAAAAGAAGAATTTTATTCTCCTTTTAAAACATCTATAGCCTTTCTCATTTCTAAATCGTATTTAATCATTTCGATTCCACCAAATTGTTTTAAGAATTCATCTTTTTCCATTTGATACTTTTTAGATAATTCAACTGCTTCTTTATCTGCTTCTTCATCTGAAATAACGATTTTTTCTTCTACTATAATTTCTTCAAGCATAAGTCTAAATGTAACTCTTTTTGTTGCTTCTTCTTTCATTTGATCTCTAAGTGCTTGCTCATCAGAATTTGTAAATTTAAAGAATTGTTCTAATGATAAACCTTGCATTTGTAAATTTTGTTCATATTGTTTAATCATTCTATCTTGTTCATCTTTAATCATAGCATCAGGAATTGATACTTCAACATTTTTTGCTGCAGCTTCTAATAATTCATCAATATATTTATTTTCAGCATCTGCTTCTTTACGTGTTTTAAGATTTTCTTCAATTTGTTTTTCAAGACTTTCTTTAGAGTTGATTCCATCCATTCCTAAATCTTCAAAGAAATCTTCATCTAATTCTGGAATTCTTACAGTTTTTACTTCATTTACTTTAACTTTAAATACTACTTCTTTTCCTTTTAAATCTTCACTGTGATAATCCTCTGGGAAAGTAACATTTATATCTTTTTCTTCATTTGCTTCCATACCAATTAATTGTTCTTCAAATCCTGGTATAAAACTATGTGAGCCTATTGTTAAAGGATAGTTTTCACCTTTTCCACCTTCAAATGCTACTCCGTCTTTGAATCCTTCAAAATCAATTATAGCAATATCTCCATCTTCTACTTTTCCTTCTTTAACAACATTTTCAGCATAATGACTTCTTAAATGTTCAATTTCATGTTCAACTTCTTCTTTAGTTACTTTTACAGTATCTTTTTTTACATTTAAACCTTTATATTTTCCTAATTTAACTGTTGGTTTTAAAGTTAATTTAAATGTGAATTCAACTGCTTCAGATGAAATTGATTTTAAAGATATTTCTGGTTGAGCAACAATTTGTAAATCTTTGTTTTCTTCAATCATTTCCATATAAGCTTCTTCTAAACAAATATCAGCTGCATCTAAATTTAATGCATCTTCGCCATATTTTTTTATAACAATATCTTTTGGTGCATGACCTTGTCTAAATCCATCAATTTTAATTTTTTTACTAACTTTTTCTAATGCTTTTGCTTTTGCATCTTCCCAAGCTTTTCCTTCAATTTTTTTTGTAATTTCTTTTATATTATCCATCTAATTTCCTCCAATACTAATATAGTATATAATATATATCTTTTTTTTTCAAGCCAACAAGCTTTATTTTCGTGTTAATTTTTTTAATTTTCTTAAAGACTTATTTGATGCTGTATTTACAGTTAATCCATGTTTTTTTAACATATCTTTATGTGTAACAAAAAAATTGATTTTTTCTAATTTATTTAATTCATTATTTTTTATTAATGCATAACATCCATTAGCAACTGCTACACCTGCACAAAATAATGTTACTCCAGACAAAACTATATCATTTGATATAATGCATTGAGCACCAAACCCAACTGTGCATACAGACTCCATAATAGTATACAAAAATTGCCTTTCTAAATTTGTTTTTTTATCATCATATTCTTCTTCAAATTTTTGTTCTATTTGCTTTTCCATTTGAGAAAGAATAAGTTTTTCTAATCTCAAACTATACTCATATCTTTTAATACAATCCTCATATTTAACATCTATAAAAGTATTTCCAACTCTATATCCTAAAATAGTTTTATCATAATCATTTTCACTTAGAAATTCTTCCATGAAAATTCACTCCTTTAATGTATGTACTTTATCACATTAAATATTAAAAGTCAAAAGAAAACTATCAAAAGATAGTTTCAATTATTAATTTAATGCTTTTGCTCCATCATTTGAATCATATGTAAATGTTTTTCCATCTACTGTACAAGTAGCAGTAATTTTTCCATCTTCATCCGAAGTTATATTTGAGCAAGTAACATTGCTACCACTATAATTAACATCTAGCTTATCACCAAACTTTACATTTTCATCTTCCAAAATTGCTTGATAATATGCTGTTTCATAAGCTATCATATAAGCTTCAACTGAACGTGCATTTGCACTTTGTGTTGCATTATTAATTTCACTTATAGCCATAGCTGCAAAAAATTTGTTTTGTGTTAATTTATTCATAATATTCTCTAAATCATTTTGTTGTAAATCATAAGCTGAAACTGAATTTTTATCATCAATTTCTTTTAAAATAACATCACTACTTTTTTCATATGTTGTTTTTACATTAAAATTAAATACTTCTTCATTTGATACATTTAATTTAATAAATGAATTTAAAGTAGCGCTATCTTTTTTATTTGGTAATTCAATAGTACCAGACAAATCCATTCCTGAAGACAATTCACTAACATTTATTGTAGAAACTATCTTTTCATCTGTTGTTTTTGTATTAATTTTACCTGTTGCTGTAAACATTGTTATATTTGTTTCTGTTTCATTTTTACTTATTTCTTTAGTAGTTGTTGTTAGGAAAGTAATTGAATTAGCAATTAATTTAAATTCTTTAACATCTTTATTATAGAAATATGTTAATTTAATATTATTTTGATTTTCTTTTACAGTTAAACTATATCCTATAACATCATTAAGTAATCCTTTTGTATAAACTGTAAGTACTACTTTAGAATTTGCCAATTCTTCTTTATAACTAGATTCTACTTCATTTAATAAATCTTCAAATGTTTGATTCAATTCTTCTTTTGTTTTTCCAGTTACAGAAGTCATTTTATCAAGTAATTTTTGATTGTTATTTATTTTTTCTTTCATTTCTTTTAGAATTCTTTTAATTTCATCTTTATCAAATTCATAAGAAATTTTATTTACCTTCATTTCTTTATCTTGTAATGTTATATTTGCTTTTTCTTGTTTAAATTTTGAATTATCTAATGAATTTAAGAAAATATTTTTTAATTCTTTTGTTACATAGTTTAATGATTCAGTATCTAAATCTTTAACTTCTGATACATCTAATTTTATATATTTAGAATATAAATTTCCTAAACCAACATACATTGCTTTTTCTCTTTTATAAAGTTCAAGTTCTAATTTATCTGAACTATTTGATAATATAGTATTTAAATCAAAATTTGAAGTTTTACTATCAATGTTTTCATTCATTTCTAATTTTAAATTGTTTATGAAGTCAAGCATTTGTTTTGTAGAATCATCTACATATTTATCATTTACTTTAACATCAAAAGTTGTATTTGTTTTTAATGATAATGTTTTATCATTTTTATCGTTTTTTTCTATTTTTTCTATAGTATTTGAATATGCTTCATTTATTCCTTTAAAGAATAAATTTTTTGGTGTAAATACAAAGAACTTAACAATTAATAGAGCAATTAATATTAAAGCAAACACTATAGCTACTATTATAAATGCTTTTTTACTTTTTTTAGGTTTAACAGATGGTTCTACTACACCTACAGTATCATTGTTTGCAATAACAGGTTGATTTTCTACATTATTTGTAGCATTTAATTCAATATTATTATTTGATAAATCAACAGTGTACTCGCTATCAACTTGTTCTTCACTTTCATTTTGAGTTTCAATATTTTCTGTATTAACCTCATCTACTTTTTCTTCTTGAAACTCATTTTTTACTTCTTCTTTAGAATTATCAGAATCAGTTAGTGGTGCCCCACAACCTACACAAAATTTTTCATCTGACTCTGTTTGTCTACCACAATTTGGACAAATCATTTAACTCACTCCTTTTTCATATTTTAACAATATCATAATTTTAACTATTTTTCAATAGTTCCATCCATACTCCAAGTTTTAACATCAGTAATTTTAACATCTACTATTTTCCCTATATATTTTTTATCTGCTTTAACATTTACAAGTTTCATTGTTTCTGTATATCCAACCAACATATTTTCATCTTTTTTAGAAGTTTCTTCTAAAAGGACTTTAACTGTTTGATTTAAATATTTCATATTATTTTCTAAAGCATATTTATTAACAACTTCATTTAATTCATATAATCTTCTATTTTTTTCTTCTAAAGATATACTATCATTCATTTTTGCTGCTGGAGTACCTTCTCTTGGTGAGAATATAAATGTAAAAGCTGAATCAAATTTGCATTTGTTTACTACTTCTAATGTTTCATTAAAATCATCTAATGTTTCATTTGGGAATCCAACTATTATATCTGTAGTTATAGAAACATTAGGTATTGTTTTTTTTAATTTTTCAAATAATTTTAAATATGACTCTTTAGTATATCTTCTTCCCATTAGTTTTAGTATATTATTTGAACCTGATTGTAGTGGTAAATGTATATAAGGCATTATATTATCGTATTTTTTAATAATTTCTATCATTTCATCTGTAAAATCCCAAGGATGACTTGTAACAAATCTTATTCTTTCTATACCAGTATTAGCAACATCCTCTAACAAATTTGCCATACCATAGTTTATATCTAAATCTTTACCATAAGCATTTACATTTTGACCAAGTAGTGTTACTTCTTTATAGCCATCTGTAACTAGTTTATTTACTTCTTCTATTATAAATTCAGGTAATCTGCTTCTTTGTTTTCCCCTTGTATAAGGAACTATACAATAAGTACAGAATTTATCACAACCATACATAATATTTACCCAAGCTTTATATTTTGAATCTCTTTTAACAGGAATATTTTCAACAACATCCCCTTCTATACTAAGAACTTCAACATTTATTTTTTTATTTTTTAAAGCTTTTAATAAAATGTCTGGTAAGGCATGTATATTATGTGTACCAAATACTATGTCTAACCAATTATATTTTTCAAGTATTTCATTTATGACTACTTCTTCTTGTGCCATACAACCACATAATCCAACTATTATATTTGGTTTTGTTTCTTTTAAATGTTTTATTCTACCTAAATATCCAAATACTTTATTATGAGCATTTTCTCTTATAGCACATGTGTTAAGCAATATTAAATCTGCATCTTCCATTTCATCTGTATATTCAAAACTCATTTCTTCTAATATGGCCTTAATATTTTCACTATCATGTTCGTTCATTTGACAACCATAAGTTTTTATAAAATATTTTTTATTTAATCCTAGCTCTTTTAAATTCTCTTTTATAATATAATCATTTGTTTTAATTAAGACTTCTTTTTTAGTTCTGCATTTTGCTTTTTCTAAACTTGGCAATAACATTTTCTCACTTCTTTTCTATAACATAGTTATTATAATCTATAAATAAAATAAAAACAAGAAAAAATCTTGTTTAATTTCTTGTTTTATACTTCTTGAACAACGATTAAAATCATAGGTTTGCACTCTGTTTGTTCATAGAAGTATTTGCCAACCTTATCTCTAATTGCCATTTTTATTTTATTAAAATCTACATAATTTGGTTTTATATTATTTTCTATTATATCTTTTGATATATTAGTGGCTTCTTTAATTAAATCTATATTTTCTTTTACATATATAAAACCACGAGTAAGTATTTCAGGTCCAGCTAATAATTCTTTTGTAACTTTATCTAATGTTACTGTTACTATAACTATACCATTTTCACCTAAAGATTCACGATCTTTAAGTACTAGTTCACCAATATCACCAGCTGTTTTACCATCTATTAAGATATCATCAACTTTAACTTTTTCGTTTGTATCAACTAATTTTCCATCTATAAAAGTTGCTACTTCACCATTAAGTTTTAAGATAATATTCTCTTCTTTCATTCCAATTTTTAAAGCTACTTCTTTATTTGCTACTTGATGACGATATTCGCCATTAACTGGAAAATAATATTTTGGATTCATTAGATCTAGCATTAACATTAAATCTTCACTAGATGCATGATTAGCTAAATATTTTTTTTCTGACAATATTACTAAGTTACTTCCTATTTTTGATATATCATCAAATACTTTAGTAGCACTCTTTTCCATACCATCATATACAGGTGAAGCAAATACTATTGTATCTTTTTCACTTATTTTTACAAATTTATCATAACCTTTTATTATTCTCTTAATATTTGAAAAAGGTTTTTCTCTTTCATCAGATACTATTACAACAGCTCTTGAATCTTCAGCATTAAAAATACTTTTTATTCTGTTTTTATCAAAATGAATATATCCCATTTCAATTGCTCTTAGTATTATACTTTCGATTCTTTTCCCCATTATAACTACATTTCTATTCGTAGGAGTTATTTCATTAAGTATTTGTTCAATCCTATATATTTGCGCAGGAGAAATATTTATAAGTACTCTTCCTGAATTATTATTAATTGTTTCTTTAATTATTGAATTTATTCTATGATTTGGAGATGTATAACCTTTTTTATCTGCATACCCACTTTCACTTAACAAACATAAAACTCCTTGTTTTCCTACATAAGCAAGTTTACCTATATCTGTTTTAAATGCACCTAACATAGACGCATCAAATAAAAAGTTTCCCGTATAAAATATAATTCCATCTTTTGTATATAAAGCATATCCAACGTTATCAGGAACAGAGTGTGTTAAACTTATAGGAAATATACTATTTTCACCAAATTTGATTTTTTGATGTGCTTTTATTTCTATTAAGTTTTTGCATTCTATTTTATCTTCCATTAATTGATTTTTAATAATTTCTAAAGTGAAAGCAGTTCCATATATTTTTAAATTTGGAATATCTAAAAGTAAATCTGATATAGCACCCATTTGACTATCATGTCCATGAGTAATAAAAAGTCCTTTTATTCTATTTTTATTTTCTTTTAGATAATCATAATTAGGTATTATATAATCAATACCAAGCATTTTATCATCTGCATATTTTAACCCGGCTTCAAATACAAATATATCATCATTTACTTCAACAACATACATATTTTTACCAAGTTCATTTAATCCGCCTAAAGCAAATATTTTAATTTTATTCATTTTTTCTCCTTTCTTTAAATTAAAAAGCCTAATTAATTATATCACAAAATAATTAATTAGACTAATTTTTTATAAATTATTTACAAGTATATCCATCTTCAGTCATAGATTTGATAAAATCTTCACTAGATTGATTTTTGAAATCATCTTTAGCTAATCCTAATTGATCATATGTATCATCACTAATTTTAGAAGCATCTATTTCCATTTTTAATGAAACAGAATCTTTTCCTTTAGTAGCACTTGCTTTAACACCATCATAATTCATAGACTTAGCTGCTGTTTCCATATAAGTATAAGTTAAATCTAAATATTGAGAATCAACTTTTACAGCAGATTCAATTGTTGCTTTTGTTACATTATTTCCACTAAATGTTGCTTTTATACTAGTAGTTTGTTCATCTTCTGTTTTAGTACATGTAACAGTTTTACCTCCACAAGCTGTTAGTGAGAAAATAGCCACTAATGAAATTGCAAATCCAAATACTTTTTTCATACTCCTTACTCCTTTCAATAATATAATAACATAAATTTTAATTAAAAAAAAGTTTTATTTTTTATCAACGATAAAAATACTATAATTATTAAATTTTAATTTTTTTAATACATTTTTTGCATCTTTTATATTTAATGATTTAGCTATACTATGTATATTTGTAATAACATGATTATACCTAACTATATCAGACATAATTTTATGATTTATAGAAAATATATTATCACTCATAAACACATTTGAGCTTATTATACCTTTCTTTTTTCGTTCTAATTGTTCCTCATTAATCGAAAGTTTATTTATCTCATTAGAAACAAGTTCAATTGCTTTTTCTTTACTTTCAGTTTCTAAAAATAAAGTATATACAACATGATTACAAGCTTCAACACTAGATATTTCAATATTAGAATTTATTATTTCCATTTGTTTTAATTGTTCATTAAATAAAGAAGTTGGCCCAAAATTAATATCAAATATAAGTGATAAATACATCATTTTTTCTTTTTCAGATAAATGATCAGGCAAATCATTTAAATTAAATTTATAATTAAGAGAAATTTTAGGTATTGTAACATTCATTTTTAATACTTCTTTTTCTTTAAAAACCTCATCTGGCTCATCATAAATTTTAACATCTATTTTTTTCATTTTTTCAAATGTTTTATTATTTTGATTTTCTTCTATAATTTGAAAAACCTTATCTTTATCAACTTTTCCTGTTATAACCACAAACATATTTGAAGGATTATAAAATGTATTATAACATTTATATAAAATCTCTTTTGTAATACTATTAACACTTTCTGTTGTTCCAATTACTGAATTTCTAATAGGATGTTCTTTAAATGTATTAAATAAAATTCCTTCATATAATCTACTATAAGGATCATCTTCATACATTTTTATTTCTTGTTCGATTATTCCTTTTTCTTTTTCTACATTTTTATCAGTAAAATATGGTTTTTGTACATAATCAAGTAAATAATTAAGGTTTTCCTCAAAAAAATCTGGACCTGAAAATAAATACGTTGTTTTAAAAGCTGATGTATTTGCATTTGCATCCGCTCCTCTTTCTGAAAAAAATGTAAAAGGATCTACACCATTTTCTTGTTCAAACATTTTATGTTCTAAAAAGTGAGCTACACCATTTGGAACTTTTATCATTTCACTTTCATTTACTGGAACAAATTCATTTTGAACCGAACCATATTTAGTTGAAAAAGTACAATATATATTATTAACATTTTCATTTGGTACTATAAATATTTCTAGTCCATTTTGTAGTTTTTTTGAATACAAAGTTAAATCTAGGTTTTCTAAAATACTTTTATTCATCTATATCACCTTCTAACAAATATATTGTATCTAAATGTATTTTCTTTGAAACTGAAATTATCATATCTCTGTTAACTTTATTAATATTTTTCATTCTATCGTCTATTAAATCCATATCTAAGTATTCTTTAGAAATATATGTATTTATTATGGAACTAGGGTTATCTGTAATGCTTTCAAAACTACTAATATATGTGGTTTTTGCAGCTTCAATATCTTCATCTGTAAATAAACCTTTTTCCATACTTTTTAATTCTTTTTTTATCAAATTAACACATTTTTTGAAAGATTCTTTATTAATACCTGCCCTAATTTTTAATATACCCCAAATAATTGAATAAGAATTTCCGATAGTATAACATAGGGAATTTTTTTCTCTAACTTCTTTAAAAAGTTTAGAATTAGGTCCACCGCCTAGTATAAAATTATATACTCTCATAACATATTCTCTTTCAAATTTTGATAATTCTTCTACTTTAAGATTCATAACTAATTTACTTTGACCAAAAGGCTTTTTTTCACATACTGTTTTTATTCTTTTTCTGTATATATTACTTATATCATAATGTGATTCACTAGGTTTTTTAATTGTTTTAATTTTAAATTTTTTAGAAAATATTTTTTTTATTTCTTCTTCATCTATATCTCCTATTATAAACACGTCTACTAAATCACTTTTTAAAACTGATTTATAATAACTATATAAGTTTTTTTCATCTATTTTTAGTAAATCGTCTAAATATCCAGTCGCATTATATGAAAAACTTGCTTTTTTATCTGTTTCTTCATTAGCTCTAAGTTCACTATAAAAAGATGGATTATCACATTGTGATTCTAATTCTTCTTTCAATGAAGAAACCGCAAAATTAAATGAATCTTTATTAAATTTGTTATTTTCAACATTTGGATTTAGTAATATATCCAATATAAATTCAATTGAATTTTTCACTTGATTTTTTTCTGTATATTTATCATTTAAAAAAATACTAGATAAACTTAAAACTGAATAATTTCCTGATATATATGATGATGAATTCAAAGATAAATTATATAATTCTTCTATTTTTATTTCAAGTAATCTACTACTTTTATAATTCATACTTGATTCTAAAAGTATTCTTGAAAGCAAAGAACGTTTTGTTATTTCACTTTTTTTAACTTTTCTTTTAAAATTAATTTTAATTGTTACCGTTTTAAATTTGTTTGTATTTATTAAATGAATATTATAAGGTCCTACATCTATTTTTTTATATTTCATAAGTCACCTCTTTCGTTAGTATATGTATTATACTTATTTTTATAATACTAAAGATGTTTCAAGTGCGATTTTTATCATATCAGTTAATTTTTTTTCTCTTTCTTCACTTGAAGTTTCTTCACCAGTCACAAAACTATTTGAAATTGTTAATAAACAAGCTGCTCTTTTATTTAAAATTTTTGCATTATGGAATAAAGCAAATGATTCCATTTCACATGCAACACAACCATATTTTTCTACTATATCTTTATAATTATCATTTTCTTTATAAAAAACATCTGTTGAATATATATTACCTATAGTTAAATGAATGTTTAATCTTTCTGCAATTTGCATAATATATAAGTTTAATGAATTAGATGCATTTATCATATTTTCCTCATCATTATTTTGAACTTTAGCAAATGATGAATCAGAATAACATGTGTTTGTTAAAACAACATCATATATATTTAAGTCTGGTGTATATGAACCTGCTGTTCCTATTCTTATTATATTTTTTACATCATAATACTTATATAATTCATATGAATATATTCCAATACTTGCCATTCCCATACCTGATGCCATTATAGTTACTTTTTCACCTTTATATAATCCTGTATAAGCATACATATTTCTAACAGTATTAACTAGTTTATAATTTTCTAAAAAGTTTTCTGCTATAAATTTTGCTCTTAAAGGATCTCCTGGCATTATTACAGTTTTAGCTATGTCTTCTTTTTTTGCCTCAATATGTGGTGTCATTTTTTTTATCACTCTCCCATACCATTATAACACACCATTTTTATTGACAAATAATTTAAATTTGATTATTTGTAAAATTATGTTATAATATGCCGTAATTATTTAGAAAGCAGGGATTTTAATGACTTTTTATGTAAGAGAAAATAAAAAAATAAATTTGTATTCTATTAATATTGATATATATAAATTATCTATTTTAAAATCAACTATTAATTCATGGGATGATAAAGGATTTTTAAGAAATAGAAAAAATATTTCATACATGGAATTTGAACCTCATTTTTTAGCTACTTTATGTAATGAGTTTATTAATTCTAAAACTAGTTTAGAAGTTACAAAATTAATAAATCAACTATCAAATTATTTAGATAATGATTTAAATGCCAATGAAATTTGTTTTTGTAAAGATTTATTAGAAATATTAAATATAACAAAAATCGATGATAACGCAAATAAACTACTAGAAAAAGATATCAATAAAGAAGTTTCATCTATTAATAGTTTTTTTGATAAATTTGATAAAATAATAAATAAAAAAGAACAAAAGTATATTCATAACAGTATATTTAAAAGTATACCTGAATACTCTAATTTGTTCTTAATAATTTAAACACTTAATGTGTTTTTTTTATAACATTTTTTGTAAAAATTGACCTGTATAACTTTCTTTTACTTTTGCGATTTCCTCTGGTGTTCCAGTTGCGACTACAGTACCACCACCATCGCCACCTTCTGGGCCTAAATCAATTATATAATCAGCCACTTTTATTACATCTAAGTTGTGTTCAATTACAACAACAGTATCTCCATTGTCGACAATTCTGTTTAATATAACAAGTAATTTCTTTATATCATGTGTATGTAATCCAGTAGTTGGTTCATCTAGTATAAACAAACTTTTTCCAGTTGGTTTTTTTTGTAATTCTTTTGCAAGTTTAACTCTTGCAGCTTCTCCACCTGATAATGTAGGAGCACTTTGTCCAAGTTTAATATAAGAAAGTCCAACATCCATTAATATTTGTAATTTATTTTTAACTCTAGGAATATTTTCAAAAAACTCTAGTGCTTCTTCTACTCTCATCTCTAAAACATCATATATATT
>CAJMOW010000028.1 GCA_905215145.1 uncultured bacterium
TAATTGATCGTGTGTTACTCTAGAAATAACTTCATAATTAGTTAAATCAATATAATCTTTTGACTTAAGGATTAAATTTTTTGTCCAATCATATATATACTTTGTATTAAAAGATTCAACCTCTAATACTGAATGCAATACATGAGTATGTGTTCCATTTATATATCCTGTTAATACTGAAGAATTTTGTATTTCTTTACAAAGCATTATTGAACGAGAATGACATCTTTTATATCTTAATTCCGATGTTAACTCATCATAGTATTTATTATCTATAAAGTCAGATATTTTACTAAATTTATATAGTCCTGGTTTTGATACAAAAAAATATTCATGTTCAATTTTAGCAGGTCTAAGTTTAAATCTGTATTTGCTTAAATTTTTATGATAATCATCAATTATGTATTTTGATGTACTATAATTAAACATAGTAAATTTTTCTAATTCAACAACTACTTGTTCTTCTAATGTTTGTTTTTGATCATATAAAGGAGTAATTTCATCTTTACATATTAAATCATATAAATTACAATCTTTACATGTTTTATTTTCTTTCATTTATATCACCTATTAAAATATATTAAATTATTATAAATGCTTGATATATTTTTTAGTTTCTATTTCTTTTACGATTTCATTTCTAAAAACTAAATATGGTTTTATACATATATTGTTTACTAATAAATCTGCATAATTTTCTTTATCATAAATTATTTCATCTTTAGTTATTTCACTTAATACTTTAAATTTATTTAGTTTATAATACTCATCTTTACTCATTATTAAGTTTTTTGTCCAATCATAAACATAATCGCCATTTAATTCTGTTGCAACAATTATTGAATGTAATAGGTGCAAATTATTTTCAGTTATGTATCCTGTAACTATCTTACTATTAGGAGTTATCAAAACAAGTTCTAATGATTTAGAATGACATTTACCATATCTTTCATCCGATTCTAATTCAAAAAAAATACTTGGTTCTTTAATAAATGTTGATATTTTTCTAAATGTATATTTTTTATTAAATGCTTCTACTATAAATATGCCATCTTTTTCATCAAGTGAAATAGAATTACTATTTATAAAACTTTCTAATTCTATTAATTCTTCTGGATTCATGGTTGCTATTTTAGTAATTGTCTCTATTAATCCCATAATAACTTGATTACTACTTACTTCTTTTAAATTTATTTGTTTTTGTTCTTCTTCACAACATGATTTAAAATTACATTTATCACACATACTTTTCATATAAAACTCCCCTTTTAAATATTTGTTCTTGCTATTTTAACATTTATTTGTTGTTTTGTAAAGTCAAACTAAAAAGCACCTGAAAGTGCTTTTTTTACGTAAATCATTGTAAAGTTTTTATATCATTTTTTTATTTAGTTATCCCTTATTTTAGCATTACATTTTTCTTGTACTTCTTTTATAATTTTATCAAAAATATCAGTTACTTCTGTATCGTTTAATGTACGAGTTGGATCACTAAATGTAAGTGTAAATGCAATTGATTTTTTATTTTCACCTATATTTTCACCCATATATACATCAAAAACATCAATATCAGTTAATAGTCTTCCGCCAGACTTCTTTATTTGATTCATTAAATCTTGAGCAGTTGTATTTTTATCAACAATGAATGCTAAATCTTTAACAACTTCTGGATATTTAGATGCAGGTTTAAATTTAATTGGTTTAATAGATTTCATCAATTTATTTAATGATATCTCAGCTACATATATTTCATCTTTTTGTAATGATGGATGAACTCTACCAACTATACCTATTCTTTCTCTGTCTAGTAAAATTTCTGCACATACGCCTGGGTGCAAATCTGGTATTGCGTTTTTATTAAATGAATATCTATTTTTAAATCCTAAATAATCTAGTAAATTTTCTATTATTCCTTTTATTAAATAAAAATCAACTTTAATGGTATTATTATTCCAATTATTAGAAATATAGTTACCTTTCATTAATATAGCAATCTTTGTTTCTTCTGTTAATGTTTTATCATATGTTTTACTGATTTCATATAATAAAATATCTTTTACTTTTCTTGCTTTATTATATTCATAAACATTTAAAAGTGATGAAATTATACTAGTTCTTATAACTGATTTATCAACACTCATCGGGTTTGGTAAAACAATGTTTTCTTTTTCTTCATATTTAAACAATTTAGCCATTTCAGGTGATACTAATGTATAAGTTTTTGCTTCATTTATTCCCAAACTTCTAAGACGTTTTGAAATAATTTTTCTATATTTTACATCGCCCTTATATTCGCCTTTTTTTATTTCTGCAACTGGTAGTGTTGAAACCAAATTATGATATCCATATAATCTTCCAATTTCTTCTGCTATATCATTTATATTTGGATCTATATCAAGTCTTCTATTTGGAATAGTGGCAATAAATTTATTGTCTTTTAGTTCATATTCAAATCCAAGTTTATTTAATTCTAATTCAACATCTTCTAAACTAATCTTTATTCCTAACATTGAATTAATATCTTCATTTGTAAATTCAACCTTTTTAGGAGTCTTAGGAAGTACATCATATTTTATAGTACCAGAAAGTACCTTTGCATTTGCATATTTTTCTAATAAGTAACAAGCTCTTTCTATAGCTTGAATTGTATATTCGTAATTTAAACCTTTTCCATAACGAATTGAAGCTTCACTTTTTAAATTCAAATTTGAAGCAGTATATCTTATACTTGTAGCATCAAATATAGCACTTTCTATTAAAATATTTTTTGTGTTATTATCTACTTCAGTATTTTCTCCACCCATTACACCAGCAATACATACAGGTTTACTTCCATCTGTTATTACTATATCATTTGGTGTCAAAATTCTTTCTTTACCATCAAGTGTTGTTATCATTTCATTTTCTTTAGCATCTCTTACTACTATATTATTTCCTAATTTATCTTTATCAAAGAAATGTAATGGTTGTCCAAATTCTAACATAACATAATTTGAAATATCCACAACATTATTTATAGAACGCATTCCTGCAGCTATTAATCTTCTTTTTATAAAATCTGGAGATTCTTTTATTTCAACATTTGTAACCATTTTAGCTAAATAATATGGACATTTATTGGTTTCTACTTTTAAATTAAAATGGTCTTTAATATCATCATTAATTGGAGTTGCTTGGTTTGATGGAATATTTACTTTTTTATTTAATATTGCAGCTATTTCATAAGCAAATCCTATGTGATAATAACAGTCATTATTTCTATGTTTATGAACATCTAATTCATATAAAGTGTCTTCCAAACCTAAATATTTTATAGGATTTTCTCCGATGGGAGCATTATTATCTAATTCATATATACCTTTTGCATAAGTTTCATCGTTTTTTTCTTCTAATCCAAGTTCATATAAAGCACATAACATACCATTTGATTCTACACCACGTATTTTTCCTTTTTTAATTTCGAAATTACCAGGTAAAATTGCACCTGGAAGTGCGACCATAACCTTCAAATTTTCTCTTACGTTTTTAGCACCACACACTATTTGTAATATTTCACTTCCAACATCAACTTTACAAATGTGTAAATGATCACTATCAGGATGTTCTACACATTCTACTACTTTACCAATAACTAAATTATCAATATGATTAGATATCACTTTTTCTATATTTATTCCAGCTTTAGTTATTTTGACAGCAAGTTCTTTTAAATCTTCACCTTCTAAATCAATATAATCTTTTACCCAACTTAAACTAATCATGTTATGCCTCCTTTCTATCAAATAATTTTGTTTCTTTTAAATTCGTTGTATAAAATACTCTTATATCATTTATTCCATATTTTAGCATAGCAAGTCTCTCTGCACCAAACCCAAATGCAAATCCTGTCCATTCATTAGGATCATATCCACAGTTTTTTAATACATTTGGATGTACTATACCTGCACCTGCTACTGTTATCCAGCCAGTATTTTTACATATATTACAACCTTTACCATGACAATTAAAACAACTTATATCTGTTTCTACTGATGGTTCTGTAAATTGATAATAACTTGGTCTAAATCTAGTTTTACAGTCATCACCAAATATTTTCTTTACAATAAAGTCTATAGTTCCTTTTAAATCTGACAAACTAACATTTTTATCAACTAGCAAACCTTCTATTTGCATAAATTGATGTGAATGGGTTGCGTCATCATCATCTCTTCTAAATGTTTTACCTGGACAAATCATTCTAATTGGTGTTACACCCTTTCCTTCTAGCATAGTTCTAGCTTGAACTGGAGATGTTTGACTACGCAATAATATTTCTTCATCTTTTATATAGAATGTGTCTTGTGCATCTCTCGCTGGATGTCCTTTTGGAATATTCAATAATTCAAAATTAAATTTATCTTCTTCTATTTCTGGTCCATCTACTACATCATATCCCATAGACATTAAAACATCTTCTATTTCTTCAACTATTTTTTCAAGTATGTTAGGTGCTCCAACTGGTATTTTAGTTGATGGTAAAGTTATATCAATACTTTCACTTTCTAGTTTTTTATTCAACTCTTCTGTATCAATTTTATTCTTTTTTTCTTCTATAATCAATGTTGCTTTATTTTTTAATTCATTTAATTTTGAACCAAATTCTTTTCTTTCTTCAACAGGAAGTGTTGCAATTTTACTTGTTAATAAACTTATTGTTCCCTTTTTACTTAAATACTTTATTCTTATTTCATTTAATTCATTATTTGTTTTTGCTTGTTTTACTTCTTCTTCAAGACTATTTAATATTTCTTCATTACTCATATTTTCCTCCTTAAAAAAAATCACATCCTAATAAGGACGTGATTACGTGGTACCACCTTAATTTATAGCAAAAGCTACCTTCTTAACTAAAACGCGTTACCGTTATAACTTTTCATTATAAAGTTCAGAAAATGAATTCATAAAATGTTATTACTAAATTTCCACCAACATTAGTTCTCTATATATAACTTATTTTACTACTACTTTTTCGTCATAACCTTTAATCAATATGTATTATATCATAATTTAAATTAATTTCAAACTTTTTTTAGCTTTAATAGCTTTTTATTTTCTACTTCTTTTCCTATTATTCCAAGTAATATTATAATTCCTATTATTGATAATATTTTTCCTGTTTTTAATAAAGGTGATGTATAAACTATTTTTATATCATGACTTCCTTTTGATATTGGGAATCCTATAAATGACTTATTTACTAATTCATAATTTGTTTTTGTGCCATCTACATAAATTGTAAATCCTTTATCATATGGAATTGTTAAATTAAAGTATCCATCATTTGTAACATTTATGTTGCCTTCTATTGTATTATTTTTTATTTTAGTTATATTTAATTTATCATAATTTTTTATAATTTCATTATAATCTAAAACGTATACATTTAAATTTTCTATCATGAAATTTCCTTTAGAAAATTCAACAGTTAAACTTTCCAAATTTTCTTCTGAAATAACATAATGGAATGTTTCATTTTGATTTGGATAAATCCATTTATCACATGTTATACTGTTTTTTATTCCATTTATTGTTATTGATACTTCCTTTTGTGTACAACTGTTTGGCTTTGTACCATTAAAATCGATAAGTAAAATCTTATTTTTTAATGGTGTTCTTAAATAAATATTAATTTTTCCTTTTTCTTCAACATTTACAGTAAATCTAGTATTAGATTTTCTTAGTTTTAGACCTTCTTTTGTATATGAATATTTTAAATCTACTTTTTCTATTTTTGACTTATATTCTTGTTCTACATCTTTGTTAACTATTACATAATTAAGTAAAGCTTCTATATTATATGGATAAGTTAATTTGTTATATTCTTCTTCACTCATTAAGTTGTTATTAACAAATCCTATAGAAAAAGCATTGTTATTTTCATATAAACCAATTCCATTTTTCTCATTTATTAAATTATATTTATTTCCAGGGTTAGATTTTGATATTATATATTTATTTCCCATATATGTATCAAATAATATGTTGTTTGTTGATCCTAACATAAAACTATTATAATATGGGTTGGCTTGTTTAAATTCGTTTCTAACAAAATTATAATAATAATTATTATATGTTGATGAATATATATTTGTTGTATAATATTTTGAATTATATATTTTATTTACTGTATAATTTGAATTAACTAAATTATTAACTCTATAATTAGTATCATAATTATCTAATAAACTTTCGTCTATATTAAATATTTCATCATATTTTTTATAACTAACATAATCTTCAGTAAAATTCATATAAAATCCAGAAAATATACTTAATAATACAACTGGTATGTAAACAATAAGTTCTTTTCTAAATTTATTATAAATAATTAGAATTAATAAGAATGTAAAGAAATCTAAATAATATATTATTGAATCTGTTCTACTAGCTAAAACAATGATATTCGCAAATAATAAAAATATTATTAATTTTTCTATATTTATTTTATTTTCAGTTAAATTTTTTATAAAAGTCCCTATTATTAAACATATAAGAGGTATAAATGGTATAAATACTTTGGCTCTAAAATATAATCCACCATTTAATAAACATGTAAATATTGGCACAAAAAACAATATTAGCAATGATATACCTAGAAATTTAAAGTTTTTTTTCTTTACATAAGCAAACCATAGTACTGAAATAAATGCAATACAAGTTAATCCTGTAGAGTAAGCCCCATATAATATTTTTGTTGGATTAACGTTTATTATTAGTAATTTAAATATATTATATGTACCAGTATTTCTTGTCTGTAATATCGTATAAAATACTGGTAATATTAATACTGAACTCATTAATATAGATACAAATATGTATAAAATAAAGATAAGCAAATCTTTTAAAAATTGTTTTATATCAAGTTTTTTTCTAACCTTTATTTTTTTAAATATAAAGTAAATTATAAGAACTAATATTCCACCTACACTATAATAAAAACTTGTCATAATCATTAAAAATGAACTTATTATAAGTAGTATTTTTTTATTTTTATTTATATATGAATCAACAGCTATAAGACCTAGAAGTAAAAAAGGCATATAGTTTACAAACATTATGTGTCTATGCATTTGAAATACTAAAGGACCTGAAGTTATAAAAATAATTGATGTTATAAGCGCTACTTTTTGTGAATATTTATTATTTCTAAGCCATTTATAAAATAAGAATGTTGATATATATAATATAATAATACTTATTCCCATAATATAATGAGTCATTTTTATAAATGGAAACAAGTATGATAAAAGTATTATTGGATTTAATAAGCCATAGTAAGCTATATTAAAAATATTTTGACCCGCACCATAATTTAGTGAAAAGTTAGGAATTAATGTTTTAGTATCATAAAATAATTGTCTTAAATATTCTGGGAATACTGTATGTTGATTTATCCAATCTGTGTCGGATCCAAACATATTAAATCCAGTTGGAATTAATATCATTAAAGTTAAAATTATAAATAAAATAGTTATATTTTTATATTCTTTTTTTAACATACGTTCCCACCTCTATGTGATATTATAGATAAAAAAGAAATAAAAATCAATCTTTATTTCTTATTAAAAACTAATTTTAAAAATAGTGTTGTTATTAAATCTAATAGTATTAAAAAAATTAGTATATATATTACTATATTTGGAATATATTTTATTATTTTATCTATTAATGGTTTTAATAAATATATAAAAGCTATTGAAGCTATTCCCCACAACAATGACATTTCTAAACATATATATTTTCCTATATTATATTTACAATCAGAATAATCCCAAAATACTATACCAAATATTTTTTCTATTAATATTCCACCAATCAATTCAAGTATAGTTAATGAAATAGTTGAAATTATAAATAAGGAAATTACTTTTAATACTTTATTTTTAATGTTTTTGGAAACGATTTTATTGATTAGCAATATTAAAACTGATCCAAAACCATAAACAACTGTCCATGGACCATATAATATACCACTGTTTCCTTTAAAGTTTCCACACACTACTGATTCTATAATAAATCCTATGATCGATGTTATAAAAAAATACTTTGCATAATACATCATAAATCACCATTTTTATTATGTTTTTATTGTTTTATATTATACAAAAAAGGCTATAAGCCTTTTATATAGTTTTAGATTTTTTTTCTTTTTGTTCTGTATATGATTTAAATCCAGATAAATCTTCTGTTATATCTATTGTTTTTCCATTTGTTGGTATCCATTCTGAAAATTTTTTAATTTGTTCTTCATTAAATAAATTTAAAAGTGATTGTAATGTTTGTGTATAACTAATACTAACATTTCCACTTCTTTTTTCCTTTAATCTTGTATTAGCTAAAGCCATTGAACTATAAAATCCATTTTCCATTATAAATTTACCCCCGCTTCTACTAATTTTTTTAGTAAAATTCTTGAATCATTGTTTACATATGCATTAAACATGTTATCAAAACCAACTACTGTTGTTATTATGTTTGCCATTATTGCTTCTTCTGGAAATATTTGAACTTCTCCATTATTTCCTACTAAATAGTTTGCAAGTACTTCAGTATATCCAACATTTAAAGCTTCTAATCTTCCATCTGTATTAAATCCCATACTAAAGTTATTTGAAGTTATTATGTTTAAAAGTTCAAACATTAAAACATGTCTTATATCATATTGTTTTTCCATTTCTTTTGTATTTAAATATAATATATTTGTTCTAAAGTCATACATAGAAATATCTTTATTTAAAAAATTATCGTTTTTTTCTATTTTTAACGTTTTTATTCTTTTATTTAGATTACTTAAATCAACACTAGGAAATTTATTATTAAATATAACAATTAGTTCAAATAGCCTTGCTTTTACTTCTCTTGTTAAATTTAAATTATTGTCTAATGATAATCTTATATCCTCTAACATAGTATCACCTAACTTTAATTTTAACATATCAAAAAAAATAAATCTATAGTTTTAAATAGATTTATCTTTTTTTAGTAATAATTTTAGTATATTTGTTTCTTTTTTCAAAGTACTTTTTTAATTTTACATGATTAAATTCATACTCTGTATTTAATATTTCAATCACTCCAGTATTAAGTAACATTTCCATAAATTCACCATAAGTTGTATATGCATTGAAATTATTAAATTTTAGAAACTTATAAAAATATTTTATAAAATAATCATAATATTCATCTACTGTTAGATTATTTTTTTCTAAATTTATTTTATATTTGTAATTAAAATTATTCATTATTTTATTAATAATTGGATTATTCGATATTAATGATAAATAAAGTGAAATAACTACTTTATCATCATTGGTTATATGTTTTCCATATACATAACCTTTTTTCTTAAAATCAACAAATAAATCAATTGAATCATATATCACACTGCATAATACTTCATTTTGTTCTTTCATATGTCCTCCTATTTATTTACAACATACAACAAACTAAAATAAAGTTAACTGACTAGATTCTGGCATACCATCAAGTATACCCATTAATTTCATTTTTTCAATTAATGTTGATGAAATGCGCGCTCTTTTTTGTAAATCTTCTATACTTATAAATTCTTTCTTTTCTCTTTCTTCAACTATATTTTGAGCAACTGTATCACCCAACCCATCTATTGATGAAAAAGGTGGATATATAGATAAATCATCTTTAACTCCCCATACTGTAGCTAAACTTTTATTTAAATCAACTGGTAAAAATTTAATATTACGAGCTGTTGCCTCCAAACATACTTTTAAACTTTCTAATTGTCCCATTTCTTTATTAGTAGCATCATAACCTTTATTTTGTATTTCTATAATTTTATTTTTTATTGTATCATAACCAGATATCATACTTTCAACATCTACATCGGTTGCTTTAGATGTAAGCCAAGATGCATAAAAGTATACCGGCATATGTACTTTATACCATGCAATTCTAAAGGCGCTTATTACATATGCTGCAGCATGTGCTTTTGGGAACATGTATTTTATCTTTTGACAAGAATCTATAAACCATTCTTCAATTCCTGCCTCTTCCATTGTTTTTCTATGACCTGCCCAAGTTTCAGGATCTTTACTTGCTTTTCCTTTACGTACAAATTCCATTATTTTAAATGCCTTTATAGGGGCTACTCCATGGTACATAAGATAAACCATAATATCATCACGACATCCTATAACCTCTTTAAATGGAACTATATTATTTTTTATTAATTCTTGTGCATTACCAAGCCATACATCTGTACCATGAGATAAACCTGATATTTTAATTAATTCTGCAAAGGTTGTTGGTTTTGTTTCTGCTACCATTCCAATTGTAAATGGTGTTCCAAATTCTGGTATTCCAAGTGTACCTGTATTACACATAATTTGTTCATTAGTTACTCCTAAAGCTTTTGTTGAAGTAAATATACTCATTGTATCTTTATCATCAAGTGGTACAGTTAATATATCCATTTTTGTTAAATCTTGTATCATACGTAATTGAGTTGGATCTGAGTGTCCTAGTATATCAAGTTTTAATAAATCCTGATCAATTGCATGATAATCAAAGTGTGTTGTTCTCCAAGCTGATTTTGGATCATCTGCTGGAAATTGAAATGGGGTAAAATCGGATACATCCATATAATCTGGAACAACTACTATTCCACCTGGATGCTGACCTGTTGTTCTTTTTACACCTGTACATCCTGCCGCAAGTCTTTCTACTTCTGCTGTACGCATAGATATTCCTTTATCTTCACAATATCCTTTTACAAAACCAAATGCTGTTTTTTCTGCAACAGTACCAATTGTTCCTGCCCTATAAACATTATCTACGCCAAATAATACTTTTGTATAATCATGTGCTGAAGCTTGATTTAAATCCGAAAAGTTAAGATCTATATCAGGAACTTTATCTGCATTAAATCCAAGAAATGTGGCAAATGGCATATCTTGACCATCTTTATACATTTTTTCATTACAATTTGGACAAGTTTTATCTGGAAGATCAAATCCGCTTGAATAATTAGCTCCTAATGGATTTCCATCTTCGTCATTAAATAAACTAGTTTTACATTTTAAACAACGATAATGAGCTGGTAAAGGGTTTACTTCTGTTATACCCATCATGGTTGCTACAAAAGATGAACCAACTGAACCACGGGAACCAACTAAATATCCATCATCATTTGAGTGTTTTACAAGTCTTTGTGCAATTAGGTATATAGGATCAAATCCACCACCTATTATTCCACCAAGTTCTTTCTTCATTTTTTTTGTTACATTTTCTTCTGTTTTTTCGCCATCTTCTATATTCCAATGATTGTTTAAATAATTTTTGATTGTTTCTTTTACTGAATAAAATCCCTCTAGTATATTCCTATGTAAATTTAAAAATGCTTCTTTATTTAAATTTTCTTCATCTATATCAGGATTTTTTTCTTTTATTTGTTCTTTCCAACATTTATAAACAATGTCCCCATATAATTCTTTTGCTATTCTTTCTTCTATATTGTATGGAAGATTTTCTCCATACCAATCTGCAGCTTTAGAATAAACTAAATCCGTTACTACTCTTGGACAATCTAGGTATGATTTTCCATCATCACTTTTAACTCTAGGAGAAAATGGTATTCCACCTGTATCTATTATTACTTCTATTTCTTCTGACATTTTATTTGTATTTTCAACAACTATTTCATAAGCCAGATCATGTCCTAAAAAGCTAAAATCTTCTAACATTTCTTCTGTAGTTCTGAAGTGTTGTGATGGAATTTCTTTAATACTATTTTTAGCTAGTGGATGTCTACCACCACCTGGTACTTTTTGATTAACAATAATTTGCCTATAGATTTTATCTTCTCTATCAAAATGATGTACATCTCCTGTAGCAACTATTATTTTACCTGCACTTTTGGTTTCTTCTATTATTTTTTTAATATGGTTTTCAAGTTCTAATTCACCACTAAAATCTCCAGTTTGAATTAAATGATTGTATACTTCTTTTGGTTGAACTTCTACATAATCATAAAAATTAATTATATTAGTTAATTCTTGTCCTTCTTTACTTCTTGCTTGTATGAAAACCTCAGATTCATAGCAACCACTACCTATTAATAATCCTTCTCTTAATTCTTCTAATTTACTTCTAAGAATTCTTGGAGTTTTATATAAATATACAGTATTAGCAAGTGATATTATTTTGAATAG
>CAJMOW010000029.1 GCA_905215145.1 uncultured bacterium
TTTTATATCTAATGATAAAGTTGATGGTTGAAGGTGCCCTGTTTCAGCAAAATGAGGTGCTCCAGTTGTTGTTTTATCTGTTATTTGAATAACATGCGGAATACCATCTTTTACTACAAGTTCAACACTTACTTCCGGACCAGTCATATATTCTTCAATAAGCAAATTACCTGTATCACTTATCTTTGAACTTTCTGCAATAGCATTTATTAATTCATTTTTATTATTAACCAAATATATACCTCTAGAACCTGCCATATCTATAGGTTTTACAATAACAGGAAATTTAAAAGTTTTATTTAAATCATAATTTATAAAATCCTTCGAAATATATTCAAATTTTGGATGTGGGACATTATTTTCTTTAAAACTTTTTATCATCTCATATTTGTTGGTTGCTTTTAAAGCAGAATCTATACTAATTCCTGGTAAATTTAATTCCTTAGCAATATATGCATATGTAGGAATTGCTAAGTCAACCATACCAACAGTCACACCATCTGGCATAATTTCTTTAGCTATTTTTAATATTTCTTCTTTATTTTTTACACTTAACTGGTAACTATAGTCAGCGTATTTTAATGCTGGAGCATCAGAATTGATATCAACAATATATGTAATGATTCCTAATTCCTTTGCCTTTAAAACTAAAGGTATTTGAAATTCTGACCCCCCTAAAATTAATAATTTTTTGTTATTATACATCTACAAATCAACTCTTTCTTTAATCATTATCTACTTTATAAATTTTTTCAAGATGAATTTCTCTTTCATTAATTGGTGGTAAAATCATATAATCACCATATAATAATCTCAAATGTTTATCATAACACTTAAGTGTTTTATATTTTTTATCTTCAAATTCAACCTCTACTAGATCATTTAAGTCCGATATCTTCTCTCCTTCAAAGAAATCAGAAATATTTATTATGTTCTGAGCATATTTATAATTTTTTGCTTCGTATTTGCTCGCTATTTTATTAACTTTTTTTGTTAAATAATTTATTGATACGAAGCTTAATAATAATTTTATCAAACATTTAATAATAAAAACTATTTTATTTCTTGAAAACGATTTTATTTGTTTTATTTTTAGTCTTTTAATATCAATTAATTTTTTTATAAATTTTATATTTTTATAGTTTTTATAATTTTCTTTTACCGAAGGTGATAATTTATCATATGGAAAAACATCAATCCAAAGATACTCATCATCTATGTTAAACCCTTTTTCTTGAACTTTATAATCCAAATTATAAAGTTTACAAAATGTAAACGTTGTATTTTTTAACTCTGGTGCAGTGATTAATAAATGATCATTAATCATAAAATTTTTGGTTTTTTTTACAGCATTTAAAAATTTATTATATTCTTTTCTTATCATAGAAATATCCAAATCATCATCCCACGGGATAAATCCTTTATGTCTAGTTGCTCCAATTAATGTTCCATAATCCAAAAAATATTTTATATTATTTTTATCTAAAAAAGAAGTAAACTCATTAAGCATATTTTTTTGAATATCATGTATATTATTTATATTCAACATATCTATCACCATTTTTCTTTTTATTTTTCTAACTCTTTATTGATTATACCATATTAACACCTACATTTTCTACAATTTAACAAAAAATAGCAGGATAAAAATATAGTTTAAATTTTAAACATGCATTTTTATCAATAAATACAATACTTTATTAAAAAAATATACTTAAAAACAGTTTTATAGTATACTTATATTATTAGAAATATAGGTGATAAAAAAGCCTGCCAAGTCTTTAACTAAAAGTCTTTGACAAGCTAAAAAAATTAATTTATATTTTTATCCTGTTTTAAACCTTTCAATCCTTTTAAACCTTTGCAACCATTGTAATTGCTTAATATATTTGATTCAAATGAAAATACTTTTTTAGAAGTTGCTTTATAATCTTTAATAGCTAAAGTTATTGCTTCATCTAAAAGTTTTGAATATTTCTTACCAATTGGTTCCCATAGATAAAATGCTAAAGAACCAGGAATTGTATTAGGTTCGTTTACATAAACTTTTTTATCTGTTTTATCAATCATAAAGTCTATTCTACATATACCACTTAAATTTAATACTCTAAATACTTCTTTTGAATAATTTTCTATATCTGTTTGTTGTTTTTTAGTTATTCGTGCAGGAATGATTCTTTTCGCACTAGCCATTCCTTTTGATCCCATACCTTTTCCTTTTACTTTAGAAGAACCAATATATTTATCTGCATATGTTAAAAATTCTTTTGTACTCATTACTTCTTCTATAGCACTTGTTGTTTGATGTTCATAATTTCCAAATACTGAGCAATTAACTTCAATCATATCTGTAACTACTTTTTCTACAACTATTTTATGATCATATTTAATAGCTTCTGTTATAGCTTCATCAATTTTTTTAGAATCATCTACAAAAGTAATACCTACGCTACTACCTAAACTTGCTGGTTTAACAATAACAGGATATTTAAGTTTTTTAATTTCTGAAAGTATTTTTTCTGAATTTGCTTCATACTCTGTATCATAAAACCAAGTATAAGGTACAATTGGTAATCCAGCAGATTCAAATACTTGTTTCATTACAACTTTATCTTGTCCAAGTGCTGAACCAAGTACTTTACTTCCAACATATGGAATTCCAACTGTATCTAAGAATCCTTGTAAAGTACCATCTTCTGCATTGTTTCCATGTACTATTGGAAATGCAATATCTATTTGTTCTACTTCTTTATTAAATAAACCATTTGTTTTAATTAAATAAAACTCGTTATTTTTTTTACATAAAGTTACTTGAGTAGCATATCTTTTTAATAAATCTAAATCTTTATAAATTTCTATATCTTTAAGAAGTGCACCTGTATACCAAATTCTATCCTTTGATATATAAATAGGTACTACATCATATTTTTCTTCATCTATATTATTCATTGCTTGTACTGCAGAAATTATACTTACTTCATGCTCAACTGTACACCCACCAAAAATTACACCAACTTTAATTTTCATATTATTACTTCCCTTCATTAAATATATCTGGTAAATCATTTTCTAAAAGTACAAATGTTTTTTCATCACTTAGTTTTTGCATAAGTGGAAAAGCTTTTTTTACATCGTTTAATATATGTATTTTTTTCTTATCATATTTTTTTTCTATTAAACCATCATATATAGGTTTGGTTTGTTCTTCTCCAACTAATATAACTTCATCACATACCTTACTTATATATTCGCCAAATTTTTTATTTATATTATATTGTTCTGTTCCAAGTTCTATCATACCTGGGGTAACAATTATTTTTTTGCCTTTCATTAAATTTAAAACTTCTAAAGCCATTTTAGAACCAACTGGATTTGAATTATATGCATCATCTATTATATTAATATTTCCAAATTTTTTAAATTCTAATCTATGTTCTACTGGTTTTACTTTTTTTACTGCTCTAATTAAATCATCTATGTCAATACCTAATTCGTACCCTAGAAGTACTCCAGCTAAAATATTATAAATGTTTGCAGTTCCAAGTAATTTTGTTTCAAATTTATATACTTTTTTTTCATTTTTAAAATGTGCATCAAAAGTCATACCTTTATCTGTTATTTCTATGTTATCAGCATATAAATCAACTTTTTTATTATTAATACCAATCCATAAAATTTTACATTTGTTTTTAATTTTATAGTTTAATTGATATTCATCATCTCCATTTAATATACCAATACCATCTTTAGATAATGATTCAATAAGTTCAAATTTTCCCCTACAAATGTTTCTAAGTGAGCTGTTCCAATTGTAGTTATAATTCCATATTTAGGTTTTACAAAATCGCAAAGTTCTTTTATTTCACCTACTTTAAATGCGCCCATCTCAACAATAAATGTATCTGTAAATTTATCCAAGTATTCATTTATCGTTCGCATAATACCATATGTTGTATTAAAATTTTTAGGTGTTGGTAAAGCATTGTACTTTATATTTAAAATATCAGATAATATATTTTTACTGCTTGTTTTTCCATAACTTCCTGTTATTCCAATAATATTCATATTATTCATTGAATTTAATTTTTTTGTTGCCTTATTTTTATAATAATAGAAAACACATTTTTCAATTGGTTTATTTATTATATTAGCTAAATATACAACATAGTAATTTGAATAAGCTAAAATACCATATATAATATAATATATATTTAAATAACATTCATTATAATTTAAACAAATAAAGATTAAAGGTATTAAATATATAATATAAATTGTTACTAATAATCTTTTTACTCTACTTGTATATTTAAGTGGGAGTTTTACCTGCTCTTTTTTTCTTGTTAATATAAATATACAAACTAAATAAAATATTGAAAAAAGAATATATTGTAAATTTGAACTTACAAAAAATCCTAGTAATATAACTATTAAGAATAACATATCAAAATTAATAAATACCTTTTCTAAATTGTTATTTATCCATTTTATATATCTATTTCCATCATTATACCAATTTTGTTGTAATGAATGTAATGCCTTAGATGTTTTAACAAACACATATAGTAATAAAGTTATTAAACTGAATATAAAACAATGCATACTAACCTCCTATAAATGAATTTATTATATTTATTGTTTGACCAAGTCTTTCTAAATATGCATAGTGTGTGCATCCTTCATATTCTACAAGACCACAATCTTTAATTAATTTTTCTAATTTTCTTGCAAGTTCTATAGAAACTGCTTCATCATTAGTTCCCCATACTAATAATGTTGGAACTAAAATTTTATCTAAACAATCAGTTATATCTAAATTAACTGTTTCAACTAATATTTTTCTCATCATTTCAGATGCATTTCTATAATCTGTTGAACCAATGTGTTTTTTTGCAAATTTTTCTAATTTATTAACTAAAGGAACTTTCTTCATTTTTTTTAAAATTTTTGTTTTCAAAGACGGATTTTGAACTTCTTTAGTATATGGACTTCCAAATAAGATTATTTTTTCTGTTTCATACATACTTGAATATAATAAAGTAATTTTACCACCAAATGAATGACCTATCATTATTGGCTTTTCTATTTTTAAGCCTTTTAATAATTCATGAATGCATTCTACATAATCATTTACTTTCCATACATAAGTTGGTTCTTCACTTTCACCAAACCCTGGTAAATCAATTATTATAATATTAAATTTATCACTTATTGCATCACCTATTGGCCTCATCATTTCTATATTTTGTCCCCAGCCATGTAAAAGTACTACGGTTTTTGCATCTTTTTTTCCATAATTTATATAATTAACATCAACATTCATTATCTTTTTTATCATGAGTTTCACCATTATTAATTATACACTATTTAATATTTTATTAAAAGAAAAAACACATAATTTATGTGTTTTTACATATTTTTACTTATGATTCATACTTATTACACTCTAAATCAAGTGCTTCTACTAATTTATCAACTTCTTCAAAGTTTTTCAATCTAACTCCACTAGCTAGTTTATGACCTCCACCGCCAAACTTAGCAGCTACATCATTAATTATAGGTCCTCTAGATCTTATTGATCCTCTTATGAAATCATTATTCTTATCTTCAGTAAATACTGCCCAACTTACAAAATCCTCTATATAATTAAAGTTATTAACCATATTACCAGCTGTTGCTGCATCTACATCAAATTTTTTTAATACATCGTCTGTTAATTTAATATATCCAAATTTATTTTCTGTAACTATCATGTTATTAATTATATAGCTTTGAAATTTCAATTCTTTTAAACTTCTTAAATATAAATTATCATATAATGAAGTAAAATTAATATCTGTTTCTTTTATTAATTTTGAAACTAAATCAAAAGTGTTAGGTGTAGTATATGAAAATAAAAATCTATTTGTATCTGCAACTATTCCTATATATAACTTTTCAGCAGCTTCTTTTGTAATTTTTAATTTCATTGAAAATGCGAAATCTATTATTATTTGACTAGCGCTACTTGCTTTATCATTTATACATTCTATGTCACAATATTTTTCAACAAATGGATGATGATCAATTTTTATAGTTTTTGAAAATCTAGTAGTATCTACCCCATCAACCCTTTTTTTATCTGGTGTATCTGTCACTATCAATAGTGAATTTTCATACATTTCATCAGTTAATTTATCTAAAGTACCTAGATATTTAAATCTAGATGCAGGCATTCCTACTACATAAACTTTTTTTAAAGGAAAATTGTTTACTATTATATCTTTAAGTGCGATTTGACTTGCAAGTGCATCAGGATCAGCACCTACATGTCTTGCAATAACAATTGTATTATATTTTTTTATTTGTTTTAGTATTTCTTTATATGATTTTTTATACATTTCTTCCTCTATTTTAAGAAATCATAAGTATCACGTGCTATCATAACTTCTTCATCAGTTGCTATTACGTAGCATGGAACACTTGAATCATCACTACTTATTTTTGTTTCTTTTTCTATTGAATTATTTCTTTTTTCATCTACTTTTATACCCAAAATATTTAATCCATTTATTACATCTCTTCTCATTTTTGAAGAGTTTTCTGCAATACCTGCTGTAAATATAATTGCATCGCATCCATTTAATTCAACATAATATTTAGCAATATAATCAATTATTCTTTTTATAAACATTTTGTATGCAAGTTTGCATCTTTCATTTCCTGCATCTATTCCTGCATTTATATCTCTAAAATCACTGCTTACACCACTTATTCCAAGTAAACCACTTTTTTTATTTAAAATATTATCTATTTCTTTTGTACTTAAATTTGTTTTTTCCATGATATATGGAATTATTGTAGCATCTATATCGCCACATCTACTACCCATTATAAGTCCTGCATTTGGTGTTAATCCCATTGACGTATTTACACATTTGGAATTCTTTACTGCACTTATACTAGCACCATTTCCAATATGGCAAGTTATTAATTTAGTATCATTTCTTCCAAGTATTTCATTTGTTTTTAAAGTAATATATTTATGACTTGTTCCATGTGCTCCATATCTTCTTATTTTATATTCACTATTCCATTCATAAGGTAATGCATATAAATAATTTTCTTCACTAATTGTTTGATGAAATGCAGTATCGAAAACTACTGTTAATAAAGCATTGGGAATTACTTCTTGTTCTGCTCTTATACCAACAATAGCAGCTGGGTTATGAAGTGGCGCTAAAGCACTTAACTCATCTATTTTAGAAATAACTTCTTCGTCAACTTTTTCAGTTTTATCAAAATAGCTTCCACCTTGAACGACTCTATTTCCAATACCTTTAATTTCCTCTAATGATTTAACAATATTGTTTTCTAATAATTCTTTAACTAAGTATTCAAAAGCTACTTTATGATCTTTTAATTCTACTTCTTTTTTTATTTTTTCTCCATTTATTTTTATAGTATAAAAACTTTCTCCTATACCTATTCTTTCAAATACTCCAGAGATTAAAACCTTTTCTTCTGGCATTTCATAAAGTTGAAATTTCAATGATGAGCTTCCTGTATTTACTGATAATATTTTCATAAAAACCTTCTTTCTATAAATCATATTTAAAAATTGCACAATTTGGTACATCAAATTTTAGAAAATCTTCATCTTCTTTATATGAAGTAAGAGCAAAATGAAGTGCTCGTACAGTTGCACCATGTGAAACTATTAAAATTGTTTTATCACTATATTTTTCTTTTATTTCGTTTTTAAAACTATTTACTCTTTTAAATAAATCTTGTATTGGTTCAACACCATTATCACTATAATTGCTTTTATAATCCCAATATTTTTTTGAATCATAATTAAGTGCTGGCTTACCTTCAAATTCTCCCATATTTCTTTCTACTAAACGTTTATCTATAATAGGGTTTACATCAGATAAAATTTGTGCTGTTTTAATAGCTCTTTTTAATGGGCTAGAAAAGCATATATCAATTTTATCTTCTATTTTTTCTTTTGCAATTTCTGCTTGTTTTTCTCCAATTTTATTAAGTGGAATATCTGTTTTTCCTTGTATTAAACCGGAAACATTCCAATCTGTTTTTCCATGTCTAACAATATATATTTTCAAATTATTAATCCTTATTTTCCGGTTTCATTAAAGGGAACATTACAACATCTTTTATGTTATCACTATTTGTTAGTAATTGAATCATTCTATCAATTCCCATTCCCCAACCACTTATTGGTGGCATACCATATTCCATAGCACCTATATAATCATAATCCATATCCATCGCTTCTTCATCACCGTTTGCTTTTAAACTAGCTTGTTCTAATAATTTTCTTTCTTGTTCTTGTGGATCAACTAATTCTGAGTATCCATTAACTATTTCAGCTCCATTTATAACTAACTGAAATCTATCTGAAATATTTTTATTTGAATCATTAGTACGTGCAAGTGGTGAAAGTGAAGATGGATGTTCTACTAAATAAACAGGTCCTAGCATATGTGGGCGTGCAACTTTCTTATATAAATAGTCGACTAAATTACCAAATCCTAAGTTTTCTATTGGTGTTTCACTATCTAATTCAATTTTTTCTTGTTTTATTTTTTCTAGTAATTTTTCTTTTGTATTATATTCATTTATATCTATATCGGCATATTTTATAATTAATTCTCTAAATGAAACTTTTGGCCATTCACCAGACAAGTCAACTTCTTTATCACCAACATTTATTTTTAATGTTCCAAATACGTTATTAATTATTGTTTGTAACATAGTTCTTATTAATTTCATGTTATCTTCATAGTTATAATATGCTTGATAACATTCAATCATAGTAAAATCTTGTAAGTGTGTTGCATCCATTCCTTCGTTTCTAAAGCATCTAGCTATTTCATATACTTTAGGAATACCTGCTATAATTGCTCTTTTCATGTATGTTTCAGGTGCTATTCTTAAGTATACATCTAAATCAAGTGCATTGTGATGTGAAACAAATGGACGGGCTACTGCTCCACTTGGTTTATTATTTAATATTGGTGTTTCTATTTCATAATATCCTAAGTTATCTAAATAGTTTCTAAGTTCTCTTATAAATTTGAATCTGATTAAGAATCTATTTCTTGTTTCTTCATTCATTATCATATCAACATAACGATTTCTATAACATAACTCAGGATCTTGTAAACCATGGAATTTTTCTGGTAGTGGTTTTAATGCTTTTCCTAAAAATTCAAAACTGTCAGCACGTAATGTTTTTTCTCCTGTATGTGTTGTAAACATTTCACCTTTTACACCTATAAAATCTCCAACATCTATATTTGTTTTAAAGAAATTATATTTTTCTTCACCAACTAAATCGATTTTAATAGATACTTGTAAATCTGCTTCTATATCTCTTATTTTCAAGAAGCTTAATTTACCCATTTTTCTCATAAATACTATTCTACCAGCAACTGATACATCTGTTGTTCCATCTTCTAATTTTAATGCATCTTTCAAACTATAATTAACGTCATATTTTTCAGGATATGGATTACAAAGTGCTTTTATATCTTCAACCTTTTGTCTTCTTACTATTTCTTGTTCACTAAATTCTCTCATACTATACCTCCTCATAAACAACTTTTGTTTTTGTTATTATATCATGTAACCCTTTTTTATCTTTTCTAAAAATAATCATACAAGCACTTACTACAACAAGTACAAATTGAATAAATCCAAGAATTGATGTAATTGTAAAGTATTCAAAGCCTGATAATAAAAATACTAAACAAAATGCTAGAAAAGTATTAAGAAGTCCATTAACAACTATATTTCTAATTATTAATTCATTAGCTGTTAAATCTTCTTTATCTTCTCTTACTATTTTTATTTTAAATATTTTTTTACCTAATGTTTGACCATTTTTATAAAGTGGCAAAACTACAAAATACAAGATAATTATAACACAATTTATTATATTTATCATAAAGTTTTCTCTATCTAAACTAAGTGTAATGTCAGCAACTCTACTATAATAAATACCAAAATCTAATTTAGTATTTATTACTTGCTCATTTAATTCTAAAAATTGGTTACTTAAAACTGTTGCATTTTTTGTTGTAAATATAGCGCTTATTATTCCCATAATAGTACCTACTAGTATTATATCTATTAAATAGGCTAAAAACCTTTTTAAAAAATTAACATTCATTATTTTCCTCCTCAAATTTATTTAAAATATCAATAAGTTCTTTTCTTGTTTTGACTTTATTAATTTCTTGTCTTAATTTGGATGAATTAGGAATTCCTTTTAAATACCAACAAGCATGTCCTCTCATTTCAAGAAGTGCTACTTTCTCATCTTTGATTTTTAATAAATATTTTAAATGTTTTTTTATCATTTGTATTCTTTCTTTTATTTTGGGTTCAACAGGTTCTACACCATGTTCTAAATAATCAACAGTTTGTTTTATAATCCATGGATTTCCTAAGCAAGCTCTCCCTATCATTACTGCATCACATTTTGTTTCATCTAGCATTCTTTTTGCATCATAGCAAGATTTAATATCACCATTTCCAATTACTGGAATACTTACATTTTCTTTAACTTGTTTTATTATATTCCAATCTGCTAAACCAGTATAACCTTGTTTTCTTGTTCTTGGATGAACTGTAATAGCGCTTGCTCCTGCTGATTCAATTATTTTTGCTATTTCTACAGCATTTATACTTTTCTCATCCCAGCCACTTCTTATTTTAACTGTAACAGGAATAGGAACGCTTTTAACTACTTCTGATACTATTTCATAAGTAATGCACTTCCTGCTTGTGATTTAAGTGCTACTTTAGGAACAGGGCATCCCATATTTATGTCTATTATATCTGGATGCATATGTTCATATATATATTTAGCTGATTCAACAAATGAGTTTTTATCACTTCCAAATATTTGCTGTGATAATGGTCTTTCAAAATCAGTCATATAAAGCATATCTATAGTTTTTTCATTATTATATACTATTGCTTTATCACTAACCATTTCAGCTACTATTAACCCACAACCCATTTCTTTTATAATTGTTCTATAAGCATTATTACAAATACCTGCCATAGGCGCTAAAACAACTTTATTTTTAATTTCTACATTGCCTATAAACATGTAAATCACCTTTTATAATTATATTATATTTTATATGTTTTTACAATGTTTAACTTAAAAAGAAAGCAAAAGCCTTCTTATTTTTGTTTAACATTTTTATCATTCATTGTTTTCGCATATTCTCTTAACTTAGCTAAAGTTTGTTTTGTAGGATTACATAATTCCTTTTCTGTTATCCCAAATGGTTCTAGCTCATAATCTTCTGGCATTCCAAGATCAATCCACAAGTTTAAGAAATCATGTTGTATTTTAGATATTTGTATTTCTCCATCATTTATACTTTTTATTACTCCATCATTTGATGTTAAATCATAATCTTTTTTTTCTGGATTTTCAAATTCACTAAATTCTTTCATTTATTTCACCTTCTTTATTAAAAAATATCTACAATCATATGAACAATTATTTTTAATATGATCTTTTAAATTTTTGATATTATTTATTTTATTGCATTTTTTATTTTCTTCATCATAAAAACCTTTTAATCTTAATTTTCCATAAGCCCAATCACCTAATACATAATCATAATCATAAAAATAATCTGTAAATTTACTTTCTAATTCATTAAATACAAATCCATCTTTATAATTTTCAATTATCTCATAATTAGTATCATTTAAATCACCTTTTTCATTATATCATATCTAGTTATTTAAAGGTATAGAAAAATTACTATTTAATCCATTAGAATAATAATTTGGAACATTTCCTTGAATCATTTTTATTGCAATAGGTACATTAGTTTCTACATTAACTTCTTTTGTTGATATTGGGAGAATAACTTTAAGTGTTAATTTTATATTTACACTTACCTCAAGTAATGCATTGTTTATTCCATAATTTGTTACTTTTGTATTTATTCCACTAAGTACATCTCCAACTAGTGTAAATCTAACAGGAATTTTGGGTCCAATATTTGTTAATAAAGAATTGTTAAATACGATTCCACTTGGTATTCTAAATATAATTCCCTTTTTTAAATTTTCTTTATCATAATATATTAAAACATCATCACTTGCTTCCAATAAATCTAAATTTCCTTCTTCAAGATTTTTTAAATTCATTTGAACACTGCTTG
>CAJMOW010000030.1 GCA_905215145.1 uncultured bacterium
GTATAAGCTTTACTTGCACAAACAAAACCTAATTGATATTGGTCAAAATTATTAAAATTATTAAAATTTAAATTTATAGCAAAAGTAGTATTAGATATTTCAGAATTATTACTAAATCCATCATAGCATCCTGTACCAAATGCGTCCATAGGAACTGCACTATGACCATCAAAATCATCTACATTATATAAATCTAATTCAGCAGCATTTCTTCCAACTCTATATTGATAAAAACAATATCTAAATATTTGTTGTCTATAAATATCATCAACAAATATAGGATAACCAAAATTATACCATTGTGTATAATCAGTTTTATTTATTTTAAATCTAATATATAAATATGTCCAACCTTTATAACAAGAACCTTTAACATAATAATGACTTTCAATAGAAGGCAATTTAACTTCTGGAATAATTGAAGAAATTTCATCTTTAAATTGATTATTATCTATATTAGTATCATTAAATTTTCCTAAATTAAATACTCGTAAAGGCTCATCAGTATTAGTATTATATAGCGATATTGCTATTATTAAATCATTATTTACATTATAAGTAAAAGTGCCTTTAATTTTATTTATATTATTTAATAAACGTCCATTATATATAATTTTACATTTGTTTTCTTTTTCATTATAACGAGCAATGACACTTGTTCCTTGCCCACTTGCAAATATTATTATTTCATCATTACAAGGTATTGCTCCTATTATACTATGGCCACTTCCACCAAATTCATTATTAAGCGTATTATATATAATTTCATTTCGTTTTAAATCCTCTTCATTACTAATTAAAGTTAAATCGTTAGTAACTTTTACATTAGTAGCATTAACTAAAGATAATGAATCACAATCTTTAGGATGTTTATTTAAACTTAATTTAGGAGTAATATTCATTAGCTTTTAGGCATAAAAGTAAAATTATAAAAATATGATCTCCAAGCATTAGTATTAGAAATATCTAATTGTTTATCTAATACAATAGAAGTTTTAACTTTAGGCTTTAAACTAATCCAATTTACATAAGGATTTATTGCTGGATTATTACCTTGAAGAGTAAGAACAGGATGTTTATATCCTCTCAATAGCATTTTATACATACAATAAGAAGCAATAGCTTCTATAAGATTTCCATTATCAGGAATAACAGGTAAATCACATTTAAAATAATCACTATAATAAGTTTCTAATTCAATATTTTCTATAATAATTTTATCAGTATCAAATGATAATTCTATTTTATTATCTCCTATTATAACATAATTTTTATTAATATTAACTAAATTAGAACTAATATCTTTAATTATATGTCTATCTTCAAATTTAGGAGAATTAGTATATTCAGCTAATTCATTAGGAGCATATTTAGCTGAATTATTAATATTAATACTAACTGTATCAGAAATAGCTTTTTGATTTTCCCCCGTAAAGGAAGAACAACAGCGATTATTCTTACTATCTAATTTATTTATTTTACAACCATTACTATCATAAACAGCAAATCCTTGCTCTGAAATAGGGCAAGGAGATATAGCTATTCTTTCATTAACAGAAAGAGTTCTTTGTTTTTTAATAGTATTAAATACTTTTAATTGAGCCATAGCGTCAATAGTCCACGCTGCAACACGAGGTATCCAATCACTATTATCAGGATTGAAATCGTTTTCTATTTTTGCTATTATGCGCTCCAAGTTCGTATTCATGTTGACTTTCATTTCTTATAAATTTAACATAATCTTCTGGAAAACGATAAAGAAGAACATTTATTTTCTTATTTAAAGATAAAGGTAAATAATAAATATTATCACGAGTATCACACATATTTGCTAATTCTTGTTCACTATAATGTTTAATATCTCTTTTAGCATACATAGTACATTCAAAATCAATTTCTTTATTAACAATAATTTTACTATTTATAAAAGTAATTTTATGAATACTTGTTAAATTTTTAAATATTCTATAATCTACTCCATCATATTTTATTCCGCGAGCGCTATACCAAGCAGCTTCTAATTCATTATAAACTTTAACACCTTCTTTAATTAACTTTTCCTTATTTCTTTTAGTAGCCATCCAATCTACAACTGTTTTAGGATTGACATTTTTAAATATACTAACAATTAAATCCCCTGTACCATGAGCATAATTATAGGCATATCCTTGTAAAACACATTTATGAACAGTATAATAATAATCTCTTAAATAATTTAAATATTGTTTATAATTAATATTTTTTTGTTTAGTATATAATTCAAAAGCTATTCTACTATTATAACATTTTTTAAGTACTACACAATATTTAACTATTTGCAATAAAACAATTCGTTCCTCTCCACTTTCGTATTTTTCTAATAACTTTTTAGCAATATTATATAAATCTTCGGATTTGTTATAAACTTTATTTACCCATTCAGATTCATATTTATCTAAATCAATATTAAAAGTATTTTTAATATATTCTTTCTTTTCTGTTAAATACGCATAAGTATTATCTCTAACAGTACGAGAAGTTTCTAAACTTCTTGCAGCTTCTTTAGCATTTATTTTAGATTTTCCAATAAATGTATAAAAATGTTCTTGATTACTAATATCTGGTTTCATATTATATTAACCGTTTAATTTATTAGGAACAGAAATTGTATTATCTTCTCTTGGTATTTCTAAATGAAGTCTTTGAAGAACCATATCTTTAATAGGCCCTATAAGATCTTCGGGTAATAAAAATTCATTATCATCTATAAAAGGATCATTAATATCAATTTTTCCATCAACAGTTTCAGTTTCTATAATATGAGGATATTCAAATATACTTTCAATTACTATTTTATTAATACCTGAAAATTCTGTATTAGGATTTATATAAATATAAATATATTCATTAATATAATCATAAGCAATAGTATTACACATACCAGGAAGATATTTATTAAATCTAACGCTTGCCTCTTTAGTAAAAGGTATTTCATAAACATTAACACTTCCTAATGTTCTAACAGAATGAAAAGGTAAATTAATAGGTAATCTTGTAGGACGAGGTACTTTTTGAGAAGTTCTTTTTATTAAAGGAAGTTTAAGGTCTTTAGCTTCTTCAATATCTCCATCAGGAATATCTATTAAAGTAGCAACAAATTTTTGTTGTAAAACTTTATCAGAAATAGAATGATTATTATAACTTTTTCTAATAAGTTCATTTCTATAATGTATAATTTCTTGCCTAATAGAACGACGAAGAGGAACATTATTTGGAGCTTGCGCAATATGAGCAATCTCTGAAACAAGTTGATTAATAGATGACATAATATAAATATTATTATTAGTAATTCGATTAAATATATAAAAATTATTTGCAATTACTTGCATTTTAATAATATTTTTTTAACAGAAATAATAAAAGCGCCGATACAAATATATCGACGCTTACCAATAATAATAATCATATAATTTTAAATAGCTCTAAAATAATTCCAAACTTTTTCTATACCTGCATCTTCATCTTCAAACCAATTAACAATAGCGCTTTCTATAATTTTATCTTTAATATTCTCTATATTATCTTCTCCAAACCATTCTTTATATAATTCTATATTATCGTGATATTGAGCATTAAGAGCAACATAAACATCCCAAAAAGTAATATTACTATTTATAGATTTAAATTTCTTATCATATAGTTTTCTAACGTCAATTGGAGTAAACATTGGAGAAGTAATTTTATTACCTTTATTATCAGTATGATACATATTATCTACTTGATAAATTGTTATTATTTCTTTTTAGAACCACTTTTACCACCTTTCTTAATATCACCAGAATAAGGTCCTGCTGTACCAACACCTTTTAAAGGTTTTCCTTTACCTGCCATAACTTTAATAATTTTAGGTTAAACATCAAATATCGTTATAAATATAATAATTTATATTTAATAAACAAATATTTTATTATTATTTTTTATTATTACTACTTTTGACTTTAATATACTTAAACCAAGCATAATGTTTTCTTGTATCAATATAATTTAAATTATCATCATTATTATGAGCTTCTTCTTCAAAAGAAACATCATGATAAACATCATTTTGTTTTTTGTGAAATAATCTAATGATTAAATATTCAATTCCATACCATAAATAAAAGAATATAAATAATAATTCTATCATTTGTTTAGTATGAATTTTTTCATGATTAATAGTTTTATCGCTTAAATTATCACCTTTATAAAAAACTATTCCACAAATATTAATTGCTTTATAATTTCCAAATGGAAACCATTTATTCTTTACTAATATCATTTTGTTTATAGCCAAGATTAAGTTTTATAATAATAGGACGTAAAATCCAACTCCAAATTAAAGGAGCGGCAATAGAGCTATTTATTAATTTAATAATATTTTCATATTCATTAAAATAATAAATACAAAACATTATTATCATTGATATTGTAGTAATTATACGTTTAGCTAATACAGAAACAGGTTTAGGTCCGTTAAGACTATCAAAAATTTTTATTAACCCATATGTAATAATATTGACCATTAAAATATAAACATAGTCAAAATTATCTATAATACTATTAATTATATTTTCTTCCATAACTATTTAGCTTCTAAAGCATCTAATCTGGACTTAATAGAAGAAATTTTAGAATTAATAGAAGAAATGCTACTATCTTGTTCAGAATTTTTAGATTTTATAGATGCAATTTCAGAATTAATAGTATTTATATTATCTTTATTAGTTTCAAAATAATTTATAAATACTCTCTTAATCCATTTTGGAACATCTAATTGAAAAATAGCTTTAATTAAATCTTTCATAATTGTAATTTTTATAAGTTAAACATAATTATTTTAATTTGCTCCACCGCCACTACTTTAATATAATAAAGAATAAAAAGTTTTATATGCTATTATATTGTATACATTATTTTCTACATTTCCATAATATATTATTCCATTAAAAGCACAAGTTATAGAATAATTAGCAGTAATCAAATCACCATTTTGCAATGTTTTAGAAACATTTAATATAGTTAAAGTTTGTTTTATAGAAGAATTATCTTTAACTATTATATTTAGTCTATTTGCATTTTCAACAATATTAATAGTTTGTAATAAACTTGTAGTAAATATATCAGCAGGAACAATATTTTTCATAGCTTTAGAAATAATAACTTCTTTATTTATTATAGTATTACTAACAGAATTAGTAGTAAATGATTTACTTGCAATAGTATATATTAATTCACTAAGATCTCCATTTTCTTCATAATTTATAAAATGAATTTTAATTCCATCAACAGTAGAAGTTTTAAAATATATAACATTATTAAATATTATTGCAGAAGTATTAATAATTTGATTATGTAATTCATCAGTAATATTTTCAACTTTTCCTGTAACATCAATAAATAAATCAGATATAGATGAAGAACTTCCAGTATAATTATTTATAGATACAGCATCAAACTTTTTAGTAGATTTATTATATTTAAGTTGTTTATATTGATCAGCACTATAATTACTTATAAAATATATAGCATCTTCTGTTTCTTCTCCTCTACTAAATTCAATAATTTTATTATCTGTTGGTTTATATATAATTTTTCCACTTATTGATATTTTATTTGCTGTGGAATCATCAACTGCATTAGTTATATTATCTTCTTTAACTATAATAGATGTAGGATATATAGAATTTATTAAAGCACTATACCAATCATTAATATTTATTTTATTTCCACCTAATACTTTATAACTTTGATGATTAAATATTTCTTGTAAAGACATAATAAAATCTGTAATTACTTCTCCAGTATCTAAACTAATAATATTAGTAATTACACTATATCTTCTAAAAGATGTTAAAGACATTTCAGTATCAGAATATATACTACATACTCCATAATATATTACATTATTAATATTATATACAGAAGAAAATGATTTATCTTTTTTATTTTTTAAATCATATTTTTGTATTTGAGCAAGTCTTGCTTCATTTGTATTAGTAGTAAAATATAAAACATTAAGATTTTCTTGTATATTTTGTTTTTCATTATCAGTTAAAGATAAATTAGCCTTATATAAACAAGTTTTACCAATATTATAAGTATTCATAGTTTGTACAGTACCAGTAGATTTATTTAAAGCATAATAAGTTAAAATACCATTACTATTATAGCCAATAAATCTTACAGAATTTGTATCAGATAAATCTACTTGTGTATAAATAATATTATTATAACTTATATGTGCAGTAGTAACATTAGAAATAATTTTATTACATTCTAATTTATTATTATTAGTATTACTTGTAATAAATAAAGTAGCATTATTATTTATTAAAGTAATATTATCATCAGTAATATTATAAGTTTGAATACATCCTTTATTTTCTATATCAATATTTACACTAATATTTGTACTTACTGTTGTAATATCTCTTGTTAATATTTTGCAATAATAAGATTTATTATTAGTATCTACTATTTTTAATAATATATTAGCACTATTGTCATTATTTAATAATTTAGTTTTTAAAGTAGAAATTCCATTAGTAGCGGTACTTAAATCATAATTATTAGTTAATCCGCTTAAAGTAATAATAGATAATTTATTTTCAATAACATTTAATCTATCATTAAAATTTTTATCTAAATCTACAAAACTATTACCACTCCATCTGTAACTATGATTATTGCTTTCATTTATATAAATTTTTCCATCTTCAGGATCAATAATTTCCCAATCATTTTGAGAAGTATTAGCATTAGTAATTACTATTTTATTATATAAAGGATCAGAAGTAGGACTATTTACAATAAAATTTTTATTAGTATAATTAGCTTCTCCTATATTATTAACTAATTCTGTTTTAGTAACAAAAGCAGCAATATCAATAACATCATCTACATAAGATGGAAGTTGTTCAGCAGGAACTTTTCCACCAATTAAATCGGCTTTTTTTTCTAATGTATCATCAATAATTCCAAGCCATTTTATAATCATTATAAATAAAGCTTTTATGTGTTTATGAACATTAACAAATGTTAATGTTTTTAACATTCTATCTTCATTAATCATAATTTTATAATTTTATTATATTTATTATTTAGTTTGAATAGTAAACATTACAGAAGTACCATCTTCTTGTACTTTACATATATGTAATTCTTTATAATTATATATTATTTGACCATCTCCAAAATTAGGACTTGTATTTTCTGGTAAATATTCATTAATATCCTTAATAGCACCTTCAATAAAAGTTTTATTTAATTTTATTATTCCATTCTTTAATTTACCGCCATTAAATACTAAAGTACAATCTTCTGGAATATTTATAGTTTTACCATTTAAATCAAAATCATATTTAATAATATATTTAGTACTTTGTTTATCAAAATCTTTTTGAGTAATAATATTTTTATAACTTGTATATATTTCATTTACTACTTCTTCAATATTATATTCATTAGTAAAATAATATTTTTTATGATCAGAACTACATATATAAATATTATTTAATAAAGGATAAAATTTATTATCTATTTTATTATAATTATTATAATCTATACTATCTCCATATTCGTCAATAGAAGATTTCCAATTTACATAATATACAGTTTTTTGTACATTATCTATTGTTTTATAAGATCTTGCACAAAATCTATGATTATATACATCATATACTATAATATCATCATTAGCTAAAGTAAGTATATCATTATCAATATACAATACAGAATTATCTTGACAACCATCAATGTTAATAAAATCATTAAAAATATATGTTCCATTAGCTTCCGCTATGTTTTCCTTTACGGGGGAAAATCTACGACGTATAACTTTAATTCCTTCACTAATAAAATTAATAGGATCAACATTTCTATCTTTAAATTGCAATACAGAAGTATTATAATTAAAAGTGGATTTTTGAATAGTTAAATCTTCTTCATCGGGATAATTAATAATAACTCCTTTCTTATTTTCAAATAATTGTTTAAGAGAATCACTTAACATATTAATAGTTATAGAAGAATCAGGAATATGAACTTTAATTCCTTTTTCAAATATATCGCTATCGTATAAAAGTTTATCCCAATGTTTATTTAATAACCAAGCTGTATTACTATTTGCTACATTGTCATCTCTATTAAATCTTTCAGTAATTAATTTATTATTAATATTATCATAATATGTTATTGTTAATCCACAACGTCTTAATTCTTTAGGAACTTTATTTCTTGTAATAGTATTATTATTTTCAAATTCAATATAAATATGATTATAAATTTTTAATATTTTATCTAAAGAATTTTTACTATTCTCATCAATAACATTTTGAATATAAGTTAAAGGAGTAATTTCTTCATAATTACTATTAGTTTTAGAATATAACTGTTTTCCAGACATAATTAAAATAATATTATAGTTTTTAAAGCTATTTTAAGCTAATATAAAATTAAAATTTATTGAATAATATAAATATATTAAATTATGATTTTTTAATTTGTATTAGCTTAAAATAGCTATTTATTTTTATTGTATTACTTTAGGAACTGCCCACACAAAATATCCATTTTCATTACCATTTTGAAAATATCTTATAAAAATAGCACCAATTTTAGTACAATCATTAGTAGCCGTTAGCATATTTATATTAGTGCCCTCAAAATACATTCCTCCAGCATTTTTTCTATTAACAATAATAATAGCTAAAGGATCTCCCCAACTATTAATATTATTGTTTAACTTAAATTTAGGACTTGCATTTCCTACAACTAGATCATTATATATATAATAGCGTCCTCCATTAATAGTGCTTCCAGGAGTAAGAGTTCCTAAATTTATATCTTTTCTTCCTAAAGTAACACTAATAGAAGAATCATTCATAAATAATCCACTTCTAATACCGGGTCTAACAATTCCTGCACTATTAGAAGTTGCAACATTAGGATATAAATTTCCATCCTTATCAATAGTCATTTGTCCATTTGCAGGTATTTTAATACCTCCTAAAGTAGTTGCAGAAGCAATAGGTAACGTATAGCCAGAACCACCAGAACCTATATTAGATAAATCTAATTCAAATGATTGCCAACTACCATCTCTAATAGTATTATCTAATTCTGTATAAGTTAATGTAGCTACTTCACTAAAATCAATTGATTTAGAATAAATTCTTAATACAGGAGGTCCTACAAGTAAATCACTCGCAAATGATAATACATTTACAATAGGATTTGAATTATTAATAGTAGTTCCAAATACAAAATTTATAATAGTTGGAGAATGAACAATTCTAAAATCATTATATCCACTATTTTGTATAAATTTATTTATTAGTTGAATTAAAGTATCAGAAGAAGAATATCTTTGATTAGTTTCAAATTGATTACCTGAAGTAGGTTTTAAAACTAATCCAGACATAACAGTATTTAATACATCTACAGTATTTATAATATTATATTTTTCATTTACAACAATTTGAACACTTGTTGTAAGTTTATTCATTGTAAATTTTATATAAGTGTTATCTAAAGGATTAATATAATTACACAATAATTGAGTATTAGAGTTTACAATACAATTAATATTATATCTATAATATTTTACATCGCTATTTTTAGAAGTAAATACTGTGCTATAAACACAAAAATCCTTTCTCTTTTGAATATCACTTACTAATTCATCAAATTGTTGCATACTAAATTGAGCAGCTGATAAATTAACACTTTTGCCTTTAGTAGGATTATATAAAATATTAGAATCTATATAATAAAATTTAGTATATTTATTTTTTACAGCAAGAATTTCTAAACTTACTCTATCGCCATCTTTATATAAACTTGCATAAATTCTTTTATTTACATCATATATATCATATTGTATAAAAATTTCTTTTGAATTATAATTAAAAGCAATATCACAATTAATATTAAAAGTTTGTTTTACAGCATCATTATATTCATTAATATATATCTTTACATTTTTATCAGAATTAAGAGATTCTAATATACCATCAAATTCAGTTATATCAATATTTGTATTTTTTACAGAGTTAATATCAGTATCTTCATTTACAGAAGTTAAATCAGTTCCTGTAAGTTTGATTATAATTATATTATCTAATTTAGTTTTATCGTTAGCTGACATTAGACCTCCTTTAGAAGAACTTGCTTGAGGTAAAGCAATATATTGTTCAGATGTAACAATAGTATTTCCAGATTTAATTCTACGAGTAATTTTTAAATCTCCATTTGTATTAGTACTACTTTCTACATTTGTGACAACTCCATTATTAGTATAAGATTGAAGTGTATCAATATCTTTTTCAGCTTGTAATCCTCTATTACCTTCAAAAGCTGTACCAGATGTAGTACCTATAGTAAGTCCAGATCCAACTCCAGTTAAATTTATTACATTAGTAATAGAACAAGAAACATTATCATTATTATCATTAATAGTTAAAGTAGCTTTAACTTGTTTTAATAAATCTGGAATAACGTAAGTAATAATTAAAGTTTTAGCACTAACAGCTACTTCACAAGGAACATTAATATTAGCTTCAGCTCCATCTTCATAAGAAGATAAATATAATTGTACTTTTTTACCATCTAAAATAGCATCTCTAAAAGCATTAAAATTAGATTTTCCCCAAGTAGTTAATGTAAAAGCGTATCCTTGAGAAACACTAAAGAAATTTTCATCATTTATAATATATTCATTATATATACTATCTAATTTAGTTTTATCGTTAGCTGACATTAGACCAGCTCTTCCTTGATTAGCTTCTGGAAGTTGATAGTCTTTATATTTATTAGCCGTATAACTACCATCGTTATTAGTTCTTTCTGAATAAGTAGTACGAATTATAACATCATCGTTAGGACCTTGAGCAATTACAGATACATCAGTAATTAGTTTATTAGGAACACTTTTTAATATATTTTCATTATTCAAACCACGAGCTCCATCAAATGCGGTACCAGTTGTAGTACCAATTACTATTCCACCATTAACAATTTCTACTAAAGTAGTACCACTCCAACGATACATAATTGCTCCATTAATATCATCAGGAACTACATATATAACATCTGAAATAGGATCAGAAGTAATACCAGATGTAGCAGAAGAAGCAGTAAATATTTTTTTAGTAGAAGTAACATAATATTTATATCCAGCAGTCATTCCAGAAGTAGGAGTAGACTCTACTATTCCTCCAAGTAAATCTATTACATCATCTACATAAGAAGGTAAAAATCGAGAAGGAATCAAAGTATCATTATCTAATAAAACTACACCGCCTGAACTATTAGCATTATATAAATACGTTAATATATCACTATTACTTAATCTATTAATACGTAATTCATTATTTTCAATAATACCAGATATAATAGTATCATAAACAAAATCATTACTTTCTTGTAGATAAATTAATATTCTTAAAGTAGAACCTACTTTATTAATATATCCAATATATTCATTAATTACAGTACTACTTTCATTAAATATAAATCTAACTAAAGTATTATATTTAAAAGAATTTACATATTTATTATAATCATCTATATCGGCTATACTATAAATATTTGTAGAAATATAATTAAATTCAAAAGTAGGAATATCGTCATATTTTCTTGCATAAGTAATCCAATTAGGATTACTCATTTCAGTTTCAGTATTTATATTAAAATTAATTTTACATTTATATAATTTTCCATTATTTATAATTAATGTTTCGCCGTAACAATTATCTAAATTTAAATAATTACTATTTGTATTAACAAACGCTGTAAAAACTAAATTATATAATAATTTATTATTAGAAGAATCAAAAAATTTACCTATAAATGTAAATAAAGCATTATTATTAACATTATTATTTTCTATATAAGAATTTAATTCATCTTTATTTATAATATCCAATGTATCTCCATTAACGCTAAATTCAATAGTAAATAATTGTTTAGCTTGTAAACTATTAATAATTAATTGTTTTAATTCAGGGTAATTATTTATATTATTAAATATATAATCTACTCTATTTAAAATAGCTACATTAATTTTATTTAATAAAACTTTAAAATCATCTATATTATTAAATATATAATCTACTCGATTATATATATTTG
>CAJMOW010000031.1 GCA_905215145.1 uncultured bacterium
TTTTCAAATCTTCTTTTCTATTAGCAATTCTATGTGCTAAATTACCACCTGCAGTTAATAAACCACCTGCAGTACCAGCGGCTACTGCCGAAATTCCTTTTATACCTGCAGCTTGTTCACTAATTTTCTTAAATGGATTAAGTTGCATTTTTCCATCTAAGCTTATTCCAGTTATATCTTGAATAAGTTTTGGAAATTGTTTTGCAAACATCAATGCACCTATTATTATAAATATTATTACAAAAGGATTGTCAATTGGATTACCATTAAAGTCTTTTAATGCAGGTTGTGTAGCAACTTGTTGTATTATAAATATTGCAAAGAAAATTGCTATTAATCTTATAAATAAATCAGCATATGTCTTACCAACATTAGACAACCATTTTTTAAATATTCCTTCTCCTTTAATAGGATCAATGTATGAAATAATAGGAATTGGAGCAATTAATCTTAAGAAATATAACTTTATAATTCTTACTGCAACATCCATACAAAAACTAAGTAATACAAGTGCAGCAAATGCACCACATATAGTAGATATTATAAACTTATAATCAAACGCAAATATATCTCCTTTTTTAATTCTTAATAGAAAGTCAAGAAGTGCATTTGTATCCTGATGTTCCACTATATAATCCATTTGGCTATTAGCATCCGTTCCTACAGTTGAATCATTAGTTGCAACATCATCTGTATATCCAGCTTTCGTAAGATTACATGTAGCTGATGGTTTAGAGCCTTCTATATATCTAGAATATGAGCGACACCCCGTCAAATTTTGATCAGTACTAGTACTATATAAAATATCATTATTTGGAACTACAAATGCTGAAAATAATGGAAATGATATCGTACTAGAATTTTTTACATTTTTACCAACAGAACCTATTATTAATTTAGGTATTGTATTATTATCTACAATCTTTTGTTGCAATTCCATTGCTTTATCAAATAAAAATTGGTATGAAACAAGTAAAACTAAAGCAACTGCAATATTTTGAATTAACTTTGAAAATCCCTTGCTTTTATCTGTCATTGCATCAGGATTAACTATATAATTCAAAAAAGAAAGTGATAATTTAAATATCATAAAAATACTTAGAATTACAGTAATTCTATTTGCAAATGCAGCTAATGAAGCATTATCAAAAACTTGTACACTTGATATTTGGAATATTAAGTCATATAAACTTTCTATTAACCATATTACTACTTTATCTATTGCAGCAAAAAGTCCTCTAATAATACCTAAAAACCATGTTCCTAAATTTGGCATTTACATCCCTCTATTTCATATTTTTTGAAAATCAATCTATCTTACATTATTATAACATAAGTATAGTTTTTTTTAAACATATTTTTTCTAAAAACAAAAAAACTTCAAAAATGAAGTTTTAATATTTAATTTTATTGTTTAGAAGCTTTACTATTTGCTGCGCCAGATATAAATCTATCTGCACAAGACCAAATTTCATTACTACTTCCTGATGCAACTAAATTTACTAATACTTTAACTATGAATATTACAAAGAATACTAAAGCTGCAGAAATTAATCTCTTAATAAATAATTGTTGACCGTTTTTAATCTCATCTTCTTTACTAGCTACAACTGCTTTTCCTAAATCAAGCATTCCGAAAATGATTAATAAAACTGGAATTGCTATTTGAATAGCCAAAATAATAGTTGAAACTATTGATTGAATTGATTCAATTTCCGGAGTCATTCTTGGATCACACCACTCCATACCTAAAATTTGAATTAAATTCATTTTCATTTCCTCCCTTACTAAAAATATAATACTTTATTTGCCTTTTTTTGTCAATATTTAATGCATTGAATACATAATATTTACATTATTTTATAACGTATGGCTCATTTTCACTACCATCACCAGACGAAACAGTTAAGTGTGAACTTAAGTAGATGACTGGTCTAATTCCATTTTCCTTTGAAGCCCTATAATAATAAATACCATTTTCATCTATTGCATATACATCATATGTATTTTCAGAATAAGCATTTAATGTCCAGTTAATTTCACCTAACTCGTTCATATAATTATAATTAACACATTGTGGATCATCAAAATATTTGCATGTTGACTCTAAACTAGCCTTTGCATAATCATCAACATTCAAAAGTCCAATATGACTTTTCATAGTTTTTCCACATAAATTGATACTTGAAATTAAAGTACCTTCTTTTATTGAATCAACACACCAAGTTGCATCAACTAAATATTTTTTTAATTTTGCAGATACAACACTATTTTTTTCATACATTTCTTTTAAATATACACTTATTCTACTAGTGTCATATACGTTCTTTCCATATTGAAATTCTTTTTCTAGGTTATATCTATCATCCCATACAGATTTTTCTAATTTTTCATTAATTAGATACATTTTAATACCATTATCATCTATTTTTACAATTCTCCAAGTTTTGCCATCAAATTTAACATAATTGTTTATATACTCACCTTTAAAAATATATTCATTTCCAACAGAGTATAAACCAGAATCAGATGTAACTACATTTTGTGTTAATTCACCATAAAGTGTTTTTGTATTATAATTATCACATTTCAAAATCGGATTATATAAATAATCATCTCCATTTTTTACAACTTCAACAGTTGCTGTACATTTATCCTTAGAATATAATTTACTTAATTCTTTTATATAATTTCCTTCAACTAAAGTAGAATCTGTAACACTTACAGTTCCATCTGTTAAAGGTAATTTATCAGAATTATCTTTATAATACTTTTCAGCAGCATTAACTAATTTATCTTCTAATTGTGAATAACTTTTAATCCCACCACTTGTTAAACTAGCAATCAATACAATCAATAATATAAATAAAACCATTCCACCTGCAGCAATTACGATAAAAGCTACATTTTTATTTCCCTTAAAAAACTTATTAGCTACATTATCTAACATAAAAACCTCCTAAACACATATATTATATCAATAAAAACATCAATTTACAACTATATTATTCTAAATAGGAAAAGGTTAAAAATGGTTAAACCAAAAAGTTCAACAATAAACGCTAGTAAAAGTGCATTTACAAAAGCATCTTTATTATCAATTAAACTTTTTCCGTTGCCTAATACTTTCTGTCTACCACCTTTTTTAATTGTTTCAGGCTCACTAGAATTATCTATATTATAATTGCTTAAAATTTGTTCTTTAAACTTTTCTAACTCAGAAATATTGTTTGAATTCATATCCGATTGTATTGTTGATTCATTTTCATCGCTAAAGAATATATTAGTATTTTTCAAAAAGAATTCTCTAACATTATCCATTATATTATTTTTATCAGATAAATTAATAATAGATTGTAATTTAATTAAAAATATCCTTAATTCATTAACATTTCCATTATAATATCTTAATTCATGTTCAATATAATCGCAAACACTAGATTCAATTTGATCTAGTGTTTTTCCATGAGAAGTCCCAAAAAGTAATATATTATTACCATCATATTGAATAACAAAATTATTATTAAAAATGGTTATAACATAAACATTCTTCATATTAATCACCTATTTTAAATATTTAAGTTCTCCCATTTGAGAAGTTGGAATAAATCCTGGTTTGGAATTTATAACATCTGGGATTCTATTTACAATTGCAGCACATGTAAGTTCAACAGTAGAAGGTCTAGTAATAACTAAATTAGTGTTTGGCTCTCCAAAAATTGTCCAATCATTTTTATCACAATCTTCATCAGAGTAAACCTTACCAATACATTCTGTTTCCAAAACTATTCCTTCTTCAGTTTCTGTTGTTACAACAGCACTCATTCCAGTTGCCATACCTGAGGCAACAACCATATTCAATGTAGAAGATTCTATATTCTTACCACAAGTTATAGGAACACATTTCTGAGTTTGATTTTTAACAGTTAAACCAAGTTTGTCACATAGCCATCCATTTACATTCCACATATACGAAGGTAAAAACTCACCAGCATTGATTAATTTTTTTCTTTCTTCATCACTAATATTATCAACAGAAGCAACTTGTTTATCGAATTCATCTAAAGTTAAACCTGCTCCATGGGCTTTAGCTAAAGCAATACCATAATCTTCAACATTATATGAAGAACTACCTTTAATTTTAGTAATTTTATGAGTTGAACCAGCCAATGTTGATATTAAATTTCCCCAGAATGCATCTTGATAACCACTACCTGTAATAGTACAATTATTTTCTTTAGCAAGTTTATCAATTTTATCTGTTAAAACTGGTGAAGAATTAAATGGATAAAATGCTTCTTCACAAGTTGTAATAGCATTTATTCCAAGTTTTGCACACAATAAAAGTGCGTCTGCTACATCCTTCATTAAACTCATTGTTGTAATAATACATACATCTGGCTTTTCTCTTTTTAACATTTCTTCTGCATCATCAACAGATGTAATATTTACTCCTATTTCTTTTCCACCAATAACTGTAGAAATATCTTTTCCAATAATAGATGGATTAATATCAACTGCACCAACTATAGAACCACCATTTTCTATAACATATCTCATAGTATAAACTGACATTTTACCGCATCCATACTGAACTACTTTAACATTATTCATTTTATCCCTCCTAATTATAATTATAAATGTTTTTTTTTAATCTAACAATATATTATTAAAAAAACAAACAACTTTATACAAAAAAATGTAAATAGAAATTTATTAATACATTTCTATTTCAAACTACAATATAGTATAATTATTTTAGTACAAGGAGGAATAAGGTGGAAAATATAATAGAAGTTAAAGATTTAACAAAAGAATACAAAAATATAAAAGCTGTAGATAATTTATCCTTTGAAGTAAAAAAAGGTGAAATACTTGGATTGTTAGGTCCAAATGGAAGTGGCAAAACCACAACTATAAATTGCATATTATCATTATTAAATTATCAAAATGGAAGTATAAAAATTCTTGGTAAGGAAATGAAACCAGATGAATATGAATTAAAAAAGCAAATAGGTGTCGTATTTCAAGAAGTAGCTGTTTTTGAAGAATTAAATGTTTATGATAACATAGATTATTTTTGCGGTTTATATATAGAAAATAAAGAAATAAGAAAAAAATATATAGAAGATGCAATTAAATTAGTAGGATTAGAAAATTATAAAAAATATTATCCAAAACAATTATCAGGGGGACTACTTAGAAGACTTAATATTGCTTGTGGAATTGCTCACAAACCCAAAATTATATTTTTAGATGAGCCAACCGTAGCAGTTGATCCACAAAGTAGAAATAATATTTTAGAAGGAATTGAAAAACTAAGAAAAAAAGGTGCAACTATAGTTTATACAACACATTATATGGAAGAAGTTGAAATACTTTGTGATAGAGTTATTATATTAGATAAAGGTAAAATACTTGCCACTGGAACTTCTGATGAACTAAAAGAACTTGCTGATATAGATGAAAAAATTACTGTTGAATTAAATGAAATAAACAATGAATTTATAGAAGATATTAAAAAGTTTAAATATGTTGATGATATTGAAATAAATTCAAATATCCTAATAATTAAATATAAAAAAGGCAAAAACAACTTAGAAAAATTAATCGATTGTTTAAAATCTCATAAAATTACATATAACAAAATTTTTTCAGAAAGACCAACACTTAATGATGTGTTTTTAAATTTAACAGGTAAGGAATTAAGAGATTAATGTTTACACATAATTTTATATATTCATTAAAAGTATTATTAAAAAATAAAATGCTTATATTTTGGACATTTGCCTTTCCAATACTATTAGGAATTTTCTTCAATATGGCCTTTTCTGATATAGAAAAAAATGAAAAATTAGATATAATAAATATTGCTATTATAGATAGTGAATCTAGCGATAATGTATTTAAAGAAACTTTTAAAAAATTTAATGATGAAACTCAAATGTTTAATATAAATTATACAAATTTAGAAGACGCAAAAAAATTACTTGAAAATAAAAAAATAACTGGATATATAATACCTAACGATAATGTAAATATAACTGTTTCCTCAAATGGTGTTAATGAAACTATTTTAAAATATGTTGTTGATGAAATAAACAGTAATAAAGAAATTAGTAAAGACCTATCAAAAATAGAAATAGATAATCAAATTAAAGAAGGAAACTATAATATTGATTATCAAAAAATATATAAAAATATTAATAATTCGTTTAGTTCGAACACAGTTAAATTAAATAACATTTCAAATAAAAATTTAAGTTATACAATGATAGAATATTACACATTAATTGCAATGACATGTTTATATGGTGGAATTATATCTATGTTTATTACAAATTATAAACTAGCTAATATGAATAGTATTGGAAAAAGGACATCTATTTCACCTATTCATAAAGGTAAAATGCTATTGGGAAGTTTACTTGCTAGTTACATAATACAATTGTTAGGTATTACATTATTATTTATATTTACTATATTTGTACTAAAAGTAGATTATGGAAACAACTTATTATTAGTAGTCCTACTTGCAATATGTGGCTCACTTGCAGGTTTATCTCTTGGAGTAATGGTTGCAACTACAATAAAATCTAATGAAAATACAAAAACAGGAATACTAATTGCTATTACAATGCTTGGATGTTTTCTATCAGGTATGATGGGAATAACTATGAAATATATAGTAGATAAAAATATACCAATTATAAATAAAATTAATCCTGCTAGTATGATAACAGATGGTTTTTATTCATTATATTATTATGATACTTTAGATAGGTTTTTCTTTAATATAATTAGTTTACTTTTGTTCTCAATTATAATGTTTATAATTTCTTATAATGGTTTAAGGAGGCAAAAGTATGACAACATTTAAAACATTTTGGAGTGTAGTAAGAAAATATATAGGGGTTATATCTTTATATACAACATTATTAATTGTTTTTGGTGGATTAAATATGTCGACAAATGAAAATCAAATAGATTTTGTTAATAGTAAACCAAATGTTGTAATAGTAAATAATGATGATGATAATAAAATCACTTCTAATTTAATAAACTATATCAAAGAAAACAGTAAAATTATCAATATTAAAACAAATGAAGAATCAATAAATGATGCCTTATTTTATAGAGACACTAATTATGTAATATATATACCCAAAAATTATGGAAAAGATGTAATGAATGGATTACAACCTGATATAAATATAAAATCCACTGGTGACTATCAATCAAGTTTAGCTGAAATTATATTAACTCGATATATAAAAATTCAAAATTTATATAAAACAAAAATAAATAATGAAGATGAGCTTATAAATTATATAAATAATAATTTAAACTCTGAATCAAATATTAAACTAACTTCCAAACTTGATACATCAAAAACGTCTAAAGCAACATATTATTTTAATTTTGCAAGTTACAGCATTATGGCAGTTGTAATATTTATTATTTGTTTAGTATTATCAAGTTTTAAAGAAAAAAGTGTTAATAAAAGGACTATTATAAGTAGTACAAATTATAAGAAACATAATAGATATCTATTATTATCAAGTTTTATATACTCTATTATAGTATGGATTTTATTTGTAATTCTTGGAATAATTCTAACTGGAAATATAATGTTTACTACAAGAGGTTTAATATATATATTAAATTTATTTATATTTACATTTTGTTCATTAACATTAGCGCTCTTAATAAGTACCTTAATAACCAATAAAAATGCTGTTAATGGTATAGTTAATGTTGTCGCACTTGGTTCTGCATTCTTATGTGGAGCATTTGTTCCTACAGAATGGTTACCAGATTTTGTTCTAAGAATTGCACATATATTACCTAGTTACTGGTATATTAATTCAAATGATTTATTAAAATCTATGGAAGTAATTAATTTAACTAATTTAAAACCAATATTTATAAATAGTATAGTTATTTTAATTTTTTCGATGTTATTTATTATACTAAACAATATAATATCTAAATATAAAAGAAAAATAGGATAAAATATAATTAAAAAAGTTATTTCATCAAACGAAATAGCTTTTTATTTTGGTAAAAAGACAAGTCCTATAAGTGCTAAAACAATAAATAATAATCCTATTAAAAATAAAACTTTTACTGCTGGATTTTTTACAAATCTCATTACATAACTCTTGTTTGGATTCTGTGGGTTATAGAAAACATCTAATTCTGTTCCAACAGGGAAATATTCTTTTAATGCATTGGTAGAAATATGGGTATTACTATTAATTACTAAATTTCCTTCTTTAACATCATTTTCTACTTGAGATTTTATTCTATTAAAAGATGATGACTTATTTACAATCCAACTATACTTAAGTCTTTGATTATATTTAGTATAGTTAACAATATACTCTATTATAGGAAATTGTACTCCATTATTATTCCATAATGTGTACTTTATAACTTTTCCTTTTGTTGTTAAAGTACATTGTTCAACCATCTTTTTATCTTTGTTTTTAAATATTAATGATAAAATTAGCAATATTAAGCCTACCAATGTAAATATCGCAAAAAAACTTATTTTCATTTTTCTAATCTCCTTACAACTTACTATTTGTTGCTTTCAATAACTTTTCAAAATGTTTTTTATTACTAAATACTACATTATTTTTAATTAATTTTTTTCGTACTGACTTTCCTCCGCAAATTACAATTTTTTATTTTCTTAGAATTAACTCTATATCCAACCGCAATAACAGCATCCAAATTATAAAATTCTAATTCTCTATTAACATTCCTATTTTCTTCTTTTCAACTATTTCCATTTTGGAAATAGTTGAATTTTTATCAAGTCCTTTCTCTTCATATATATTATTTAAATGCTTATTAATTGCGGAAACATTAACATCAAAAAGTCCACTCATACTCTTTTGAGTTAACCATATTGTTTCATCTTTTAATATTACGTCTACATTAGTTTTACCTTCATCAGTTTCATATAACAATATATTGCTTTCATTCATATTTTATCATCTCCTTTAAAATATCTTAAGTAGTATATGTTTTCATATACCACTTATATCAGCGTCGTGCACACATCATATTAGATGATATGTGAAAACATATTTTTGAATTTTTTATACAATTTTTCACCAGAATATCACTTTTTTAGTTTTAGTAAAAAACTTACTTATCAAAATTTTTTCGATGTAATACTGAAACACATTCAATATGTCATGTTCATTAATTATGAATAGTTGCTTTTTATATGTTTTGGTATAACTGACTACTACATAATAAACATTCTTAATGGTTAATTGTTTATTATGTATATATCAATTTTTTACTCTTACTATTATAATTCTCTATGCATTTTATCTATTTTATTTATATCAATCATTATTACTCCTATCATACTACAGCTTTTTCTCATATATAAATGCTTTTTCAGTACATCCATTTCCAAGTTGTCCTATTTCTCTGTTTTTTATTATTGTTTCATACACTTTTTGGCATCCTAATTTTTCATAAAATTTATAATTGCATGATTCATCTGTTACTATTTGAAGATTCTTCATATTATCTTTTTTAGCAAGCTCAAATACATCTAACAACAATTTTTTACCTATTTTCTTTCCTCTATAATCCTCATCAACTATTAATATAGAAATCTCTCCATCAAAATAATTCTTTAATTCTGCAGGAATATAATTATAATTAGATTCATATTCTTTAAATGCCTTTAAGTTTTTTATACTATTGCTTTTATATAATTTATTTTTTATAAAACCATAGAATTTTTTAGATACCATATGTTTATTTGAATTTTCTTTTGAATATCCACAAAATCCTACAAGTTTATTTCCTGATTTATATGTTATTATCTTTTCATTTTCTTGTAAAATATCTAATAAATATATCCAAGCACAAATATCATCATCTGCTCCTGCCTCTTTTTTACTAAATTCCATTCCTTACTTAATAATTTTACTGCTTGTTTCATATCTTTTATAGTCATAATTATTACCTCACACTTTATTTTTTCAATAAGTTTTTAGATTTTTCTTGTTTTTTTATTTAAGTTTTAATACACCTAGTCCTAAATAAAATTTTTTACCATTCAATAATTGCTTTTTAATGTTACTTTGTAAAGTGGTATTGGTAGGCAGTAAAGAATAATCTTCGCATTCGTCTATTCCATACACAAAATTTAGTATATCTTTAGTACATTCTTCTCCTTCATAAACATCAAACAAATTATAAAATTTTGCTATATTAGAGTTTTTATCTATAATTTCATATATTTGTTTACTTAGTAACCATGAATTACATATATATTTAAAATTATTAATTGAATAAATTTGTTTCATTTTGATATTTGCTTTTTTTATAGATTCTTTAACACTTAATACATTTAAATCCGTATTTTTAGGAATATGAATTTTTACTACTGAATCAGACTCGTATTCAAATTGTAAACTACCTATCTCGACTATTCTTGCCCTAATAAAATAAATAGCCCATAACATTTGTGATATCCTAATTCCATCTTTTTTTCTTAATTTTAAGTCACTTTCAAAACATTCCTTAACTCTTTTTTTATGAATTTTAATTTGAATAGCATCAAAATTATATTGTTGCATATTTTCTATATGATAATTATAACCTAATAGAACCATTATATTAGTTATAAAAGGATTAACATTATCGCCAAACAATTCATCAATACCCTTGCATTGCCATAAATCTTTTATTTTTGTAAATTCTTCAATATATAATTTCTTAAATAGATTTGAAAATTCTAAACTTAACTTTTCTTTTTTATTTATTTCTTCTATGCAATTATAACATTTATCCCTATATTGCAAATCTATATTATAAAAATTTAAGGCTTTATCTATTATATCTTTATCTATCATTATAATTTCCTACCTCACTACTAAATTCAATTATACAATCCATACCACCTAATATGGTATGAGGAAACATATTCTCCTCAAACAACCTTCTTAAATTTTTTCTGTTTTTTTGATAAAAATTAGTGTTTTTTTATCAAAAATATGCTTTTTTTAATAGGCTCTGAACAGTTGATTTTCACCTGAATATAAGGCTTTATTTAAGTTTTAGAACGCATACGCACTCAACGTGATATGTTCATTAATAATAAATAGTTGCTTTTTATCTGTTTGGGTATAACTGACTACTACATAATAAACACTTTTAATTGTTGAATGTTTATTATGTATATATCAATTTTCTCAATTTAAAATTTTTCCTATTATTTCAACTTTATCATTATCTATTTTAATATCAGCACCAATAGGAATAACACTATTTACTATCTTATGTCCAAAATCATTACATTTTATTATTGGAAAATTATATTCTTTAGTATATTCAAGTATTATATCTTCCATTTGAGGATATTTACTTTCATCTTTCTGTAAATCATAATTATAACCAATCACTATTCCTTTTATTTTATCAAATATACCATATTGTTTTAAATGGGCAAATCTTCTTTGGCATTCATTTATAGATGTTCTATAACTTTCTATAAATAATATATTACTTTCCATATTTGGTAAAAATTCTGTGCCAAGCAAATACATCATACAAGCCAAATTTGTACCAATTATTTTACCTTCAACAGTACCATTTTTAATTAATTGTTTTGTACCACTATTAAACCTATCTAATTTTTGGTTAATAAAAGCATCTATAAATACTTTATATTGTTCTTCTGCATAGTCTAAACCAAATGAAAGAAAATCCGGCCCACTAAAAGTTATTAATCCTGTCTTTTTATAAATAGCTTGAAGTAATACTGTTATATCACTATAACCTAGCAGTATCTTAGGATGCTTTTTTATTTCTTCATAATCTAATAAATCAATAAA
>CAJMOW010000032.1 GCA_905215145.1 uncultured bacterium
GTAATGTTGCTACAGGATTAAAGAGTTTCTTTGCATTATCTAACTTATATAATACTAGATTTAAACAAGTTTATGATAGTATTGTAAATAGAGATTTTGATACAACTAGACAACTTTTAAGTAGATATTCATTTATTAAAGGTTCTCAACGTAATGGAACAGAACAATTAATTACATTAGCAAATGTAGATTTTTCTATGTTTGAAAATGATCCTGAATGAATTTCTAAATATGCAGTTCCTGCAGATATTGCAAATAATATTATTCAGCTAATAGACTTCCAAAGAAGATTAACTGATAAATCTCTTGATATGGGAGAGTTACTGAATGCTGCAACAGATAATGCTAAGGAGTTAATTCTTAAGAAAATTAATGCAGACTCTAATTGAGTTGATCTTTATGTATATAGTTTAATGGAGAGGACTTAAGAAGAATTGGAGATTTAATGGTATCTGAAGAAGTTACTAAACTTGTATCGGAATATAATACAAATCTTTGAACAGATCCAATTCCAAAAAATAAAATTCATTTCATTGATCAAGCTATTGATGATCCTTCAAGATATGCAGTTTATAAACCAAATGCATCTGAAGCTGATATTAAAAAAGCAAATGAGAGAACTGAAATTTTATTTAAAACATTAAAGAAGAAAGCTAAAGGTGCAGAAGAAATTAGAATTCTAGGTAGATTATTAAAAATTAATCAAGGACTTCCTACAGATAAATGAGGAAAGTATTCTTATATTAAGGGAATTGAAACATTTATTAATGATAAGTTTAAAGATGAAATTGGAGAGAAATTTAATCTACTAAAGTTTGCTGCTAATGAAGAATACAGATTACAACAAATTGATAACTATGAAAAAGTTAAGACTACATTTAATATATTAGATGTTATAGCTAGTGTTCCACACTTCAAAGAAATGTTTAATATTCTAAGTGTTGATAATGAAGTTCTTAATCGATTATCAGTTAGAAATCAAGTTGAATCTATTGTTATAGATGAAACTACTCCTAAAAGAGGAAGTAAGTTATCTATAGAAGAATTTAGACAAACTAGAAATAATATTGATGATTTCTTAATTGATTCATGAATTAAAACTAAAAATTTAAGTTTTCAAGTTCCAGTTAATCAGAAATATAAGGTAGAAAATTCTATTTTAATTAATAAAGATGAAAACTTTATAATTAATCTAGACAGTAAGGATAATATTGATTCATTTAGAATGTATATTGAGGATTATATTATTCCTACACTTAAAGAAAAATTACCTGATAATGCATTTATTAAATATTTATGCTTTGGATTAAAAACTGATTCAGAAGGTAAGGAAAGAGGTTTTTATAAACTTCCATTTAATATGATGCAGATAGATAATAGTCAAAAGACTAAAGCTCTTTATGAACAAATTTTACGGGATTTTAATAGTTTAAATAAAGTTACGATTCCTGAGTTTGGAGCTCTAAATCCTGTTAATGCCTTTTATTTATATAACTTAATTGTTAATAAAGATGGTTTTGGGCAGGCTTCATTAACTCGTTTATTTGAGGACTTAGTAGCAAGCGGAGATAATTCATTATGGGTTGTTGATTATAATAATTGAATTGACCAACAAAATCCACAAGAACTTGCAAATACGTTCCTAAAACGAGATCCAAATGATAGTATGGCAGAAAGAGCAGAAGCAGTACTTATCAATGCCGCAAATGAAAATGTTGAAACTATTGGATTTAAATCTGAAGAAAATACTTCTTTAGATAGAGATTATAACGATTCAACTATAGATACTACTAAACCAATATTAGTATCTGATGGAAATGAGCAGTATAGACAAGTAAGATTCAATATTCCTAAAACAGATATATCTGTCGAAGAAGCTTTAAAAGTTGCTAAAATTATTGAAGTTGCAGAAACAAAAGCAGATAAAAATAATGAAGATATTGTTTCTTACATTGATTTTGACTATTCTACAGAATGAGGTATAACTGAAAGTGTAGCAGAGTTATTTGATGAAGAATATGATCAAGGAGTATATGCTGTAACTGATAAACTAATAGGTGAACATAACATATTAGTAGACGAGTTTAATAGTACTAATACATCTTCTAAAAATCTTATATCTAGAACTCTAAAACATATTATCTTTAATTCAGGAGCTTTTGTTAGAACTGATCCAAATCAACTTACTTTATTTAATAATGGACCAACCAAATTCTATGACTTAAAAACTCCAATGTCTACTAAGATTACAGAATTAGTAAAAAATGTAAATTCTTTACAAAATATAAGATTAGTAACAGATCAGGATGTAATTAATGAAGACACTGCAACTAAAAATGCAAAAGGATTTATTAAAGAAGGAATAATTTATATTAATATTGATAGAGCTACAGATGATACTCTAATTCATGAATTCTCACATCTATACCTAGCAGATGCTAGAAATATGTATGCTGAGTCTTATTATAAGATTCTAGGTAATATACAAGATACTGAATTATGAAATAGAATGCGACAAAATCCTTATTATAAAAATAAGAAAGGATCTGACTTTGATGAAGAAGTTTTAGCAACTATGATTACAGACTATTATAATGGATATATTAAATCTGATGCAGAATTAAAAATTATAGATAAAATTCTTTCAATTGCTAATCCTGAACTTAAAACTATTATTAATAGTGGAGAAATCATGCCATTCTATGATAGTTTTATTCATGAAAACTATAAACTTAGTCAAAAAGTAGCTACAGTCAAGAATAAATTAATGAATGATGATATTATAAAAGAAGATTGTAAATAATGGCAAGAAATTGTACATACGAAATTACGATAAACGGTGAAAAGAAAGTGTTCAACTCCGAAATGGAGTTGGACACGTTTCTTGACAACTACGTTCAAAATATGGTAGTTGATAATGTTGATGCAACACTACAAATAGATCAACAACAAGTCACTGTAGACAAAATAAGTGAAGCTATAAAAAAATATAAATCACTTGCTACAGAGTTTGAAATAACAAATGAAGACGGAGAAAAGGAAATTGCTTTAAAATTAGATAAATCAATGGGTGTTACTAAGTTCCTTACAACCTATGGAGATCCTTTTGATTTAGCTAAAGTATTAGTTACAAAATTTAATCTTGAAGAGTATCTGAAAAGAGAAAAAGAAAGACTAATGAAAAAAGGCATGACTTCGAACGAAGCAGATAAATATTTGGAGGATCTACAAAAGAGTTGAACTCAACTAACCGATTATGGTACAGAAGTACATAAACTTTTTGAATCTGTAATTAATCCTGAAATAGAATATACTCCAAAATTATTAAATGAAGAGCAAGTATCATTGTTACAAAACCAATTAAGAGATTTTATAGAAGACACTAAAGAAAAATTTGGAAGAGACTGTAAATTCATTACTGAAATACCAATTGTTTCTGAAGATATAGCTGAACCCTATAAAGCAGCAGGATTAAATTCAATTAATGGTAGAATTGACTTATTAATTGTAGATAAAAATGGTAATGCTCATATTCGAGATTTTAAAGTATCTCGAAAAGCAGTAGGAGCTTGAGATGAAACTAGAAATGCATTATTAAATAATGTATGAGCTTCTACTAAAAAATTAGGTGCAGCATATCAGTTAAACTTCTATAAAGCTATGTTAGAACAACAAGGTATTAATGTAGCTACAGTAGGAATTATTCCTGTTAAACTTGATATTGATTATAAAAAAGATAATTCAGGAAATGATAATTTATCTCAAATTGATAATTTATCGAGTGTATACATTGATTCTGATAATATTATAGTAAATCCATCTAATACAATTGGAAAATATTATGATAGAGTTAGAGAAATTATTCCTATTAGACGTTTAACAGATTCATTTGATATTATTAAAACTATTGAAGAACCTATGAGTAAGTTCTTTCCTAATTATGAACTATCTTCAAAAGTTCAAAGAAAGAACGCAAACTTTAAGTTTTATAAAGAAAAAATCGTTCAATATATTAGTTCTTCTGCTCCTGAAGCAGGATATGGAAAATATAGATTCTGAAATGAATATAAACCTAAAGATTCTGTAAAAAGTAGGTGAGAATATGCTCAAACGGAAGAAGAACTTGATAAAAAGTTAGAGGACTATATAAAAAGTATTAATGAGCGACGTGGAAATGAGTTAGCTGATATTGCTCAGGATATTATAAATGTCCAGCAGGGATCGATGGATATTAACGATATTGCAAAGGATGATCCATATAAAGGAGACTTTTTACGTAGACATATTGAAAAATATATTGAAGGAGAATGGCAATTTGAAAATAATCCATCATTTATTTCTGCAGGTTTACTAGTATTTACAAAAAATAAAGTATTAGAAATAGTATCTATTACAAATAATGTTACTCATCAAACAGTTAAACTTGAAAAGGGAACAAATATTTTAGGTTCAACAATAGCTAATCGAGATGTTGATGAACATAAAATAATGTCTGCGACAAATGGAAATATTGACTTAATTAAAGTAATGGCATTACTAAATAGCGATGCTATTAAATATGAAAATTATCGAATTAATAAAATTGAAAGTATTAATATTTGGCAACAAACTGGTTCAGAGCAATATTTTGATAAGTTATATGATAACTTTGTAGAATTATGTAAAATACACAATGTTCCTATAAATCTTAAAAGATCAAACTTTAGTTCAACTCTTGAATCTGTGGTAAGTACAATTACTGATATATGTGGTCCTGAAAAACTAAAACATATTGGGAATTGAGCTGTTACATTTAGTGCTGATGATGTTGTTAAGGGTGGAGAATTTCTAAAAAATAGAATGGAAGAACTTAGGAAACTGGATAACGCTCAGGGATTGCGTAAAGCAATACATACTGGACAATGAAATTTTGATGATCCTTTACAAACTTCTTATATGTTACTTGGAAAAGCTCTTAACAAAGTAAGGGGATATGAAGTTTATATTGAACCAGACCCTGCAAAATGAGTTAGTGTAACAGGTAGTTTTCACGCAGGAACTAATATTACAAGTATTAATAATTCTCCTTCATTAACAGCTCAAGAAGTTGGACGTATTGTTGCAGTAACAGAAACTAAGATACGTAGACAAGAATTAGCTTGGGATTCTAAGATTAGAAAAGTATTTAAGGAATTTTATAAATTTAAAGATCAAAACCGTTTAATAGGTGGAGAAGTAAAATATTTTGATAATCTATTTAGAAGAGATGAAAATGGTAATATTACAAAAGATTTTATGTTAAAAGACATTAATGATAGTTCTTTAGCTAAAGAAGAAAAAGCGTTAATAAAAACATTTACAGAAATTGTAAACCAACTTCGTTTTGAAGGAAATCCTGGACGTTATCAACAAGCAATAGAAGACGGAACTTATTATCAAGTTCCTGTAACTATTGGTTCTATGAAGTCTCAATTCCATAATAAAGGTTTTAAAGAAGGTCTTAAAATGGAGTATCAAGAAGTTACTAATATGTTAAGGCTGTTTGAGGAACAAATGAAGGATTTTGATCTTGCTAAAGATGCGCAAAGAGTATATAACAAATTTAAAATTGGAAATGATACCCGAGAGCAAATTATATCAAATCATGGAATAAATAGTCTTGAAACTCAACTCGAAGATTTATTAAGAAGCTATATTCATGCATATGTTGCAGAAGCAGAATACAATGATATTATTCCTCAAATTCAAGGAATTAAAATAGCATTACAGTATAATCAAGCAATGTATGGACAAGAAGCAGAAAACTTACTTGAATTTCTTGATAAGTATCTAACAGTTAATATCTATAATAAACCTATTATGGATAAAGGTTTACAACCTGTTTATAAAACTTTAGCTGCAATTAAGAAATTTACTACTGCTACTGCTTTAGGTCTTAACTTAAGATCTGGACTTCGAGAAATGATGCAAGGTATGTGAATTCATATTAGTAGAGCTATGACAAATGCTTATGGAAAAGATCAATTTTCTGGAAAGGATTTAGCTGAAGCTTGAGGAATTATCTTTAAAGATAGTCCAAAGCGTATTGCTACTTTAACAAAAGTTGAAGCTTTAAATGCAGACTTTGGTATGGCTAATATGGACGCCGACATAGTTCAAAAAGAACTCAGTCAATCTCGTAATGGTATTAAGAACTTTAATTCTGATATGTTATATGTTTGTAATAGAGCTCCTGATGTATATCATAGAATGGGCTTATTAATTGCAAAAATGATTCATGATGGATGCTGAGAAGCATATAGTTTAAATTCAGATGATGAATTAGTATATGACTTTAAGAAGGATAAACGTTTTAATGTGTTTACTGCTGCAGGAGCTGATGTAAATTCTGAAGCTTATAAGAGACAAGAAGGATTATATGAAGCTTATAGACAGCAATTCAATCAAGAAGGATGAAATATTGAAAAAGGACAACCGTTACCTAGAGCCTATACTGTTAGAGAAGCAACAAGTATTAAGTCTTTTGCAGAACTTTGTTTTGGACACTATGATAAAAATACTCAGATGCTTGCTAAAAGTATGTTTATGGGAGCTATGATGTTACAATTCCGTACATTCCTTTCTGCTAAACTTGAACAATGGATTCTTAAACCTGGAACTTATGATCAAGGTAAGTTTGTAGAAAAATTTGATGAAAATGGAGTTCGTTATGTAATGATTCAATCAACAGGAGAAAATGGGTTACCTACTACAAGAGTTGATCTTGAAACAAATGTAAAAGAAGGAGAAACAGCTACTCCTTATGTAGAATGGCAAGGAAGATTTATTGAAGGTATTGCTTATTCTATGATTGATTTTCTAAAAGCTATAGGTAAAATGGATTATAATGAATTTAAAGCATTATGAGCTAATCCAACTAAAAAGGCTAATTTTTATTTATTCTTAACTGATTTAATATTTATGAGTCTAATAATGTGGATGATATATGCAGTATTCCTTTCAGAAGAAAATAAAGAAGAATTAGGAGCATTAGGACACTTAGGAGCTATGGCTTTATATACATCATTTCAAGATGGTCCAATTCAAAATATTGTTGCACAATTTGCAAGAGACTTAAATCCACCTGCATACTCTATTATTAAGAATATTGTAAATCAAAGTACAGCTGTTATTACTGGAGATAAAAATCTCTGGGAAGGAGCTACAAGTACATTTGGATTTATGAGTGATCTTAAGTATATTGGAGATAAATTAGATTAAAAAAATAACCTCTATCCGCATAAGCAGATAGAGGCAAAAGAAATCCCCTTACTCGCAATTAAGCAAGTAAGGGGATTTTTCATAGAAGTAAAACAATTTATTTTTTAAAGATCAACACCTGGTAATATTATATTTTCGCTCTTAGAATAATCAATAAATATATGCCAAACAAAGAGTCCGTTTTCAGTTATACATGAACCAACATATAATTTATTACTAGCATCAAAAGCTTGACCAGTACCAATTATATAAACATCAACCTCTATTGTTGATTTATCATCTGTATCTATTATAGCTCAAATTGTAGGTGTATTTCTTTGGCTATCAACATATAAAATTTCTGCACTACTAGGTAACTTAATCGTTTGAGGATAAGTAAAATCTAGAGGATATTTATATATAATTTTATTCATTATTTCTTAGCTTTTTTACCGCCATTACAAATGGTACAAGTAGAAGTACCTGATTTCTCTCCAATATTAAAAACACGAATAAATTTTCCGTATTTTTCATCTTGAAACTCATGTGTAATTTTATTATCTGCGCAGTTTTTACAAAACTTAATTTCAGTAGCCATATACAATATTTTTACATTTATTAAATAATTCTTTTAATGTACCATTATTTACTAACGATATATCAAATTTATGTTTTTTATAAAGAGTATCTAGTTCTCTTTCTGAAGAATGTAAACCTATACTACAACCTTTTCTTGTTACATGAATAATAAAGGCATTGTATTCTTTTACTACTTCATTTTCAATTGCAAATCTTTGATCTGCAATTACAATATTACTTTTATTTCCACTTTGAAGTGTTGAATATATTCATAATTTATCTCCAAAATATTTACGCATTATATCTGTACCAAAATATTGTAATATTTGTCTAATAGATAAATTATATTCTATAGCTAAATTTCTATTTTCTTTTTTTAATTCTCTAGCGAATACTTTATCTGTAGGTTCATTTCCAAAAGTTTTTACTCTACTATCGTAAAGTAAAAACTTCTGAAAATCAAAATGATAATATTCTTTAAATTCTCTATCATCAAACTTACTCTTATCTACATTCATCATAATAGATAACATTTCCTTTAGTTTATCTGCATAATGTACTATCTTTCAACGCTTTGAAATCATAAACGGTACAGGAGTAAAATTTAATGCAGAAGCAATATTATAAGAATGTAAACAAGTTGGAGTATTTAATAAATAGTTTAGATATTTAGCAACTTCATCTTTTCCACTTCCTTTAAAACCTTGAATAGCTATTATATTTTTCACTTATTCTAATGTAAAATCGAAGTTCATAGGTATAGCATCAAGTTGCGACTTATGTTCAGCCCATTTCTTTTCAAAACTTTTCTTGAGTTTGTCTATAACTATCTTTCTAGCCTTTTCTTTATCTGCATCATTTGTACTACTTTTATAAAGTTTATTTATAATATTATCAGTAATGCCACTATAAACCTCTCTTTCAGAAATTCCTAATGTATTTAAAATTTGTTGAAATCCTACACTTTTAAAAGCAGAATTACTTGTAATAGTATTCCAGTTACTCATAAGTAGAATACCTACAGAACAAACTGAATCTAGAATATTATATCCAGAGAGTAATTTAATACCCATACCTACAACAGTAGGATCTTGAGAACCTAACATTCCAGATAAAGATTTAAGATCGTCCTCTGTAAGATCAGACAAATTATTACTTACAAATTTATCTAATTCTGTATCATATATTACTTTCATATAATTATTTAAAATATTATTAACTTGCTCATACTCTGAATTATCTGTAAAGAAACAGCATTTACCTGAATAAAATAATGTACAGTCTGCAGGAATAATTCCCTCAGCCATTACTGCTGAAGCAAACTGTTCAAGAGGATTTGAAGAGCTAGTATTTATCGCTTTATTAATAAAGTTGTTTAAGTCTTTAGTAGAACTACTTTGATAACAAGCTCCAGGTTTATGATCAATTAGATAATAAGTATCTTCTGATGGAGAATAATATAATTTAATGTTTTTATCCCTTGGAGCACCTCCTGAACTATATTGAGGCGTATATACACTATATTTTACTTTTGGCAGTATACAAACATCTGCTTTTGCAGCAGTTAAACTACGTTTTATAGTAGTAGCTTCGCTTAGTTTAAATCGAGGATATTTAGATTTAGGATCAAAATATACTCTTTTTACTCCAGTTAGACTTGTTAAAGTTTTAGAAGAAATGATAGTTTCTATACTATCACTATCTCCTAAATACATACCAAATACTTTTTCTGCACAAAAAGGACTAGTATAATAGCAATCGTCTCCAATATGTTTTTTACTCCCATTAACATCATAAACAACAATCATATCTGCAAGGCAAGTGTTACTTATGTTGTTATAACAGTAACCATTATTACTATTTCCTTGTCTTCTATAATAGTCACAAACAACTATTCTTAATTTTGTATCATTTAAATTAAATAACATATTATATTAATTTTCTAGCTACTTTAGGATTTAATAACAATTTATTGCATCTTGTAGGATGATTTTTTTGGAGAGTTTTAATTAAACTGAAAATCAAATCCTCAGAAAATAACATCTTATCATGCTCAATAATTTTAAGAATTCTATCAACAGCTACTTCTGTTTTACTACCTTTTGTATCAAAATATAGATTTACAAAATTACAGAATCGAGTTGTTAAAACTGCAGCAATATCTGCACGATAGTTAGTACCATCATATACTTGTTTTGCTAATTCTCCTTTAACATAATCCCAATCTTTATTTAACATTGTATCTGGGTCCATTAATTTATCTAACTTATTAGCAATAAATGTAGTAAATAAGTTTCCAATAACGTTTTCTTCAGATGTAAAACATCCTTGAGCAATATTAAGAATTAAACCTAAAGTATTAGTATCAGACCAATCTTTAAAACCTGAAATAGTATTTGCAAAAGTTACTAAACTTCGTGGGTTAACTTTCTGAACTCCACCTTCCTTCTTCATAATTTCAGGATAAGAAAGAACGAAATTGATAAAACGTCCATCAATTCCTTCCTTTTCTGCCCAACGAGCCCATACATCTTTATCGAAACCTAATTCAAAACTAATGTACCGAGTCTTTTGAGCATTATCCATAGAGTTAACGTTATAATCTCCATTATCTGGATTAGAAGTTAATATAATAGTACAATTAGGAGGTAATGACCAACTTATATATTCGCCTCTGTCCACCAACTCCATGGTAGCTTGTATAAATCTAGGCATTATTGTTATCGTATAGGCTCTTTATCCTATACTTCTACGTCTTTTCTTAGGTTATAACGTAGTTCAGACTATATCATCACTATATAAATAGTGTAGCGCACTCGTGGTACTTTACTATCCATTCCTGGACTCCATGTACTAGTCGTTGAACTTTCTAATTATTACTAATTAGCTTAGCTGCTGATTGACCTCCTCAGGCTTTTCCAGCAATTCACGCTATTTTATGCGGACCTCTAGATTTTATACTTTCATTTATATCCTCCTGCAGTAAGATTTTTTCTTATAGCGCGAGATATATTACAAATTTTTAGTTCTTTTTCAGCATCTGTTTTAGAATCTCACTCTTTAATAAAAACATTATCAAGTGAATATTGAATAACAGGTATTTTCTTATATTTCTTTTTTAGTTTAGAAAGATTTTCTTTTAATTCAAATGATCATCTATATCCACCAGCAGTATAACTACGATTATTACATACACTACATATTGCAGTAGTATCTTGGTTAGTAGATATAGCTGCATCTGTTATCGATTTATAACTTTGAAGATATTTTCCTTCTAAACTATACTGATATACCATTTTTATATTAACTGGAGAATGTGTCTCATAATATTTCTTTTTAGAGATACTTATTCTATGTTTATATTCTTTATCTCTAATGATATTCTCAGGGTCTAAAATATGATTTATATAAGGTTTAATACTATTTATATAGTATTTTTCTCTACTAATTCTATTTTCCTCAAGACAAGTTTCTATAACTTCAAAATAAATATTATCAATGCCATACTTGTTATACAAATTTTGCATAGTATGATTGTGATGTTTATTTTGTTTTAAAGTAATTAGATGTTGTCTTAATCTATGCTGAATATTTTTTGAACTTCCTATATATTCTTTATCGTGGATCTTTATTTTATAAATTCCACAAACTTTTTTATAAACTTTAATCTTTTGTAATGTTAGTTTTTCCATATTTTTAAATTTATATCAAAGATACTAAATTTATTCAGGGAAACAAAACTTTACAATATATTTTTTAATCCGCACGATTAAAGTCATCAAGAATTAGAATTGTGCCATTTTCATTTCGAGAAGTAGGAACCCATGCAGGAAGAGCGTATCCCATTCGAGATATATTATCTTTAATTCTATAACCCTCTCCAATATAAGAATCTAGTACATCTGCAGATACCCAAAGACATTCCTCATCCTTAATTACTATTTCATTTTCTACAACAGGCATTCCATCATCATCAAGTCTAGGACGCTCTGTACA
>CAJMOW010000033.1 GCA_905215145.1 uncultured bacterium
CATAGCAACAATGCTATCGGGACTTTCTGTGTATCTGATAACCAGTTCTTTAAGGGCATCCATTTGAGATTGAGTACCGCACTCAAAAGCATAGTATACGCACCCTGAAAAAACACCCTCAAACAATCCACCTACTGTTCTTTCATTGTTGTCACATATTGCAACTACTACAGAAAGAGGTTTCATAATGTTAATACCTGTTCCGTGACTACCTTCTACATACTCACCTAGTTTCACAGGCTCTGGAAGAATGTTATCGCCTATTGCGTCTGTTGCGCTGTGTTCACGAACAACCATACTGTCTCGTATGGTAAAGTCAAACCACCATGTTTGAATAACGTCTAATACGAATGTAATGTAACAGGCGTTGTCGTTTAGATATTCTACACCAGTGATGAAAGCATAGAACCACTTTGAACCATAGGAAGTGTTACGAAACATCATGTAATTGCAGTCGTAACAATCGTCTGCGGATAACTGGACTTTTGCGTAACCACGTTGCACGCGCTGATAGGTTTGGCGTGATAGTTGGTGCTTTGTTTTGTTCGCAAAGTAGGTGCTTTGTGCTGTTGCGTCTGTGAAGCGGATGGTGTGGTTGTAGGTTGGGTCAAGTGGTACGCCTGTTAATAGTCGGATATCTGTTTTTGGTTCAATCAAGTTATCACCTCTCTTTTATTAGTTAATTAAAGTCTTCTTTAGTTGATTGGTGCATGTGATTTCATCTCATTGACTACAACACTTGCTATCTTTTTAGCACCTAAATTATTAGGGAGAATACCGTCTTGTAACAAAGCATTTACATTTTCTGTATTGATACCAGAATTGTAATAAATATCTATGCAAGGAATACCCCACATTTTAGCAACATCTTTTGTTGCGTCTGCAATAGCTTTAAGTCTTGCTGAATTTTCACCCGAGTAATTCGTATTTGCATTGAATGGCGGTGTCATAATATAGATTACTATGTCCTTAAATGTAGCAGATTTTATTAAACCACTATAATTTATATCTGAATATTTACCGCTTGATAAATTGTAAAATTTATATAATAACTTAGAAATCAAAACATTGTAAGCACCAACAAATGTATTCGTATTATGGTTAGTTATAGATATATCACCAATATTAACAGAAGCGACACTGTCATTGGTTCCGCCCATAATAGTTAATACGTCTGTGTCTGAAGGTAAAGCGTTAATTCTATTATTCTGCCACATAGCATTATTGATATTTCCACTAATTCTAGTATCACTAATACCTTTATTTACGATAGTCGCAAAAAGAATTTTGTCCTTCACGAAACTCTGCCATAAGTTTTGCTCTGTTATACCGTCCCCAAAAGTCGTTAACTTCTTACCTTTATACCAATTATCATATAATTTTTTTAATTCAACTAAATCTTCGTTTAGTAAATAAATATCATCACTGTTCTTTTTAATACCACTCTTGTTCTCTGTTACATCAGCTTGCAACGAAGAAATCTCATGGTCAAGTGCATCAATCTTTTCTAGAATTAACAGATCCCCAGCTCTTGCACCCTTTCGGATATTATCACCAACAGTTTCAAACACCTTACCGTTTGCATCCACATTGTCTGCATAAACTTGTCTTGCCATGTTAGTTCTCCTTTCATAGTAAGAATGTTTCACGTGAAACATATTTCAGAATCACGTGAAACTTGTAGATTAGTTAAGTTTCTTAACTTTTGACTGTGTAGGTTCACCCGCCACAGCTTTTCCATTATCTTCCGCAAGTGCTACTGCATCACCCTTATTAAAGGTAATTGTATTACCTACATTGGAATCTGTTGTAAGTGCTGTAGATGCTGTGTACTTGTAACCACCGTAAATCATTTCAAGTGTAGTCGTAGTCTTTCCTTTTGGGAAGATTACCGCACCATACTTGTGTATTGCAATTCCATTAGTGACAGCATCCTGTGTCTGTACAAACTGATAAGCACCGTTTGCAAGAGAAACGTTATCGTCCTGCACTTCAAGTGTAAATACTGTTGCTTCTTCTGCAATATCTTTTCCACTTACTTTAACTGTTACTGTTGCAGGCTGTGCAATACTTGCATCATCTGTTACGAATGTAACCATGTTAGAGAATGGTGAAACTGCCACAGTCTTCCATGTGTTGTAGAAATAATTCCAGTACATACCGCTTGCACAATACTGTTCTGTCATTCTTGACAGGTTGTCGTATACTTGGAAGTAATTTTCGTCCACAAGAACTGCTTTCACATTTCTCATAGCAGTAAGTTCTTCTGCTGTTACTTCTTCGATTGAATCACAGTTAGCACGAATTATATCAAATCTTTCGTTGTCAAAACTTGTCCAGTCATCAATCAAGTGAAGTCTACCCATAAAGTCTGCTTTTTCCATGTGGAAAGCATTAGCAAGAACATTTACATCAAATTTTGCGTTGTACTCGGCATCCATGAAGATTGCCTGTCTTGTCTTTGGTGTTGTTGTTCTTACGCCTGCCTGATTGTATTTCTTAGACATGAATGTAATCTTGTTAGAAATACCACGATACTTACTTGCATCGTTTGTAATAGTTGTACCATCACCGATTGAAACAGGTGTTGTCTTACCATGTGAAATAGCTTTAATCAAAAGATACTTAAACAGTAAGAATTCGTCATACTCTACCGCTGTGTAGATTCCATCTACCAGTTTAGCAATGAATGAAGTCACACCGTCAATTGATGTGAATGCCATTCTAAGGTCTTCGTCTTGGATTGTAAGTGGGTACTGTGTTCTCCAGTTCATTACATAGAAAGCACTTCTAACATCTGGAAGATTTCTCTTGAACTCTCTTTCTTCTCCCTTTTCTGCGTCATACTCAACAACATTTGCTATACCGATAAAGATATCTTCGATTGTTTCACCTGTTTCAAGATACCCCTTTTTAAGGTGTGAGTATGGATTGTTAAATGTTGCACTTTCAATCACTACTTTTGCGATTCTGTTCATAAGTGCATTAAGGAACTGATTCTGTAGTGAACCATTACCTACAATGATTTCTCCAACTTTAGGAATCATTTTAGCGTCTGTAATTACAGGCACGTTCTGCTGATACTCATAGGATGCATTCTCTCTGATTGTGTTAATGATTTTCAGAGAACTTGCATCAAGTGTTGTTAGTTTAACTCTGTGAGCCATTAATTTACATCTCCTTTACTTAAATAATTCGTCAAAATTTTCTGCTACAATTTCCTTGTCTTTTTCTTCTTCCTCTTCCTCTTCTTCGTCTTTTTGTTTATGTCCATTTCCTGCGCTATCACCTGCGGAAAAGAATCTATCTTTATATTTCTGTCTCCACATCTTGTCATTATCCTCGTACTTTGTCTTCCAGTCTTCACCGTCTGTATCTGATAATGAGTTAATTGTGTCTGTTGCATCCTCGATGAATTTTAATGTTTCATCATCTGTACTGTCTTTTGTTCTTTCTTTGATTAGATTTAAAAAATCTTCTTTCGATAAAACTGCCATTTCAATATCTCCTGTTAATTCCACCACCGATAATAGCGAACCACATAGGGAATTTCGATTTTGGCTTGTACGGTGTGCCACCGCCACCGCCACCGCCTACGCTATAAAATCGGTATAATAAAACTGCGTTGTTAAGTATTTCTGCTTCTGTTAAGTATCTGTCTTCTGCCACCCATCTATTGATTGAAGTATCATTTCCGTGTGTCTGAATGTAGTTGTAACATTTATTTGCGTTTTGTATACGTTCTTCTAGAGCTGGCACACCAGGTCGTTCCCAACATGACATAAAAGCTTCGGTTAGACCTGCGATATCTGTACTACTTGAATGTAAGAATTCGTCCAATGATGAAATACCATGGCTTGTACCAATCCAGTCATTTTCCTCAATTAAGTATTGCATCTGTCCGTTAGGGTCTGTACTTGATAAACCTTGTGAACTAAGATATTCAAGTAATGCTGTCTTTCTTCCACCTGTCCATTGGAATAGACCAAAACCACCACCACCACGCTCATTAAGAGCTGGGTTGATATTGGACTCTCTCCAAGCGTTACCACATAGCGCAGAGATTACATAGATACTTGCGCCAATTCCAGTAGCATCACCCTCACCATATCTTAATAAGATAGGGAAACTATTCGCCGTAGAATCTCCGTTATTTATGCTTACTTGGTCTGCTAATGGGATACCATTTGTATGCGCTCCCATTGTAATGCCTTTTCCTACCCCACTACCTTGGTAGCAAATCTCTGTGTGTCCACTTCTCCATAAAATATCAAACGGTTTCCATTCAATATCTTTACTATCATACTGTGTGAACCCTAAGCCTTTTAAGATACCTACCATATTTCCAGTGTAGAAACCACTAATATTAAGTGGAAATCCTGCTTCGATTACTGCGTAACCCACAAACGTGGAACAATCATAATATGTGATACCATTCACCGTCTTTTGATATCGGTACTGCTGTGAGTATCCAACGTTTGGAGCGTTGCAAGTGTTGATTGCCCATTGATAACCTTTGTTTAGATTTATAGCCATTACGGTTTAATTAGTTTTCCTTTCTTGCCAAGTGAAACCAGTTTATCGTTCTGTGGTGCTGAACCTCTGTAATTTGCTACACAGTTCTTAGTCGCAATACGCTTACGATACGAAAAACTGTAATCTGCACCGATTGATTTCAAACAATCTACAATTGAACAACTACTTGAGTTAAATACTGGAAAATATGTGTATGTTTCACGTGAAACATTCGTGATAGGTTTCACAGTGGGAATATTTGTTTTACACCCAAGAGCAGATGCGATAGCCATAGCACACTTTGTAGCGTTCCATTTGTTCGCATCGTCTTTATCATCCACAAAACAGCATTCAATCAGAATTGCTTTTGCTCTTGTTTCTCTTAGTACACATAAATCTTTTCTGTATTTTACAGGAGAGCCGTGAAAGCCTATACCAAGAGTGTTGGAAATATTTTCTGCAATCTTGTATGCTACGCCATAGATTCTATCGTCATATCCAAAGACTTCAACCCCACCAATTTTTCCGTCACCATTGCTATCATTTCTACCGCTATTCAAGTGAATAGAGATATCTAATTCAACATTATGAGCGTTACACTTAGAAACAATGTTACTTAAATTTGCTTTCTGTGTAGTGCTATAATCGTCTGTACAGTCATACACAGTATAACCATTTGCTCTTAACAGTTCGATTAACTTATTTTTAACTGCTCTGTCCTCATTTACTTCGTCCAGTAACCCACTAGCACCACGACATTTCAAAGAGTGACCGCCGTGTACATTATACGCTGTCATTCTTATCACCGTCCAGTCTGTCGCATAACTTCTGTAGAATAATTGTGTTGTTGTTTAATGCTTCTGTCACGCTGTTCATCTCTTCTTTATGTGCATCTTTTTCTTTAATCATGTACCAAAACATAGCACCACACATCACAATAGGAAAACCAAGCGTTGAGATTGCTGTTGTTACTGCGTTCATATCCATAGCTTTAATCACATCCTTTCTTATTTAATTATATCATCATAATGTCTATTTGTCAACAGATTGTATAATTATAGACACGGTGTCTATTAAAATACGCACTGTCTAATAATTGACAAACTGTCTACTTTGTGTTATAATATAAAAGAGGTGATAAAATGAGCTATTATGACGGCACAAAACTATTAAGTTTGTTAGATTTAAATAATAAAAGACCCGAAATTTACATGGTAACAAGTAACCGTACGGGCGGTAAAACTACTTATTTTGGTAAACTGGTTGTCAATAAATTTTTATCAAAGGGTGAAAAGTTTGGACTATTGTACAGATATGACTACGAACTTAGTGGCGTAGCTGATAAATTTTTCAAAGATATCAAAGAATTATTCTTTCATGAGTATGAAATGACAAGTAAACCGATGATGCATGGAAAGTTCCATGAATTGTTTTTAAATAACGTTTCCTGTGGATATGCCATGGCACTTAATAATGCAGATACTGTTAAGAAGAATTCCCATATGTTCAGTGATATTAGTTGTCTTATTTTTGATGAATTTCAGAGTGAAACGAACCGTTACTGTTCTGATGAAGTAAAGAAATTTATTTCTATTCACACCTCTATTGCACGTGGTCAGGGAAAACAAGTACGCTATGTGCCTGTCTATATGATGTCTAATCCTGTGTCACTTATTAACCCTTATTACATAGCAATGAAGATTTCAAATAGACTTAAATCTGACACGAAATTCTTAAGAGGAAATGGCTTCGTACTAGAACAAGGGTATAATGAATCGGCAAGTAAAGCACAGACAGAAAGTGGTTTTAATCGTGCATTTATTAGTGATGATTATGTAGCATATTCTGCACAAGCTACTTACCTTAATGATAGTAATGCATTTATTGAAAAGCCTATAGGAGAATGTACTTATGTTGCTACACTCCGTTATCTTGGTAGAGATTACGCTATCAAAGAGTATATGGACTTAGGTATTATCTACTGTGATGATAGAGCAGACAAGACTTACCCATATCGAATTAGTATTACCACAGATGACCACAACGTAAACTATGTAATGCTCAAGAGCAATGACTTGTTTTTATCTAATATGAGATACTTCTTTGAACGTGGATGTTTCCGCTTCAAAGATTTACAATGTAAAGAAGCTGTGTTGCAGGCTCTTAGTTATTAATGGTATCATCTACTGTCAGAAAGCGAAAAACATAGAAGCAGAACGCACAGGTGGAATAGACTGCTGTTTCTATGGTCGGGGTTGCTCCCTTGTCCTAACAGACTTTAGACCGTTTTCACCAGTAGTTCATGATATAAATAAAAGGTACAATGTTTCACGTGAAACAAAGTACCTTTTTGTTTTATTTATCTAGTTTTAATGTAACTTCTTTATTCGGCTCTTTTTCTTTCTTAAATTTGCTGTGTTTTCTTGCGTCTCTTGGCATGTTCGGGTATGTCGGCTCATAGCATTTATATGCGTAAAAAGGGCACTCAACACAACCTTGTGCGTAATAACTTGAGCAAATTTCAATAAGTTCTTTCACTGTTATTTTCATATAGTTCAATCTCCTCATTGGTATATAATGCTTTTGCTAACTGTGGTACACTTTTACATATAGCAAAATAATCTTCAAATCTAAACGGTGGAAACCCGTCAATTTTAGCAATACATTCACCACTTTTCCAGTAACGACAATTAGTACAATATGCTTTATTTATACAATGCTCTACAACATCTTGCAATCTAACTTTCATTTTTTATTACCTCATTTCATAACTTGTCTCTACCAGTAACACCCCACCCCTCATTCTCTTAGGGCGTAACTTATCAGGTACTTTAAGTCCTATTTTAAAATCTGATAAATCACGTTTTATAGGTTTATCGCCTTTAAATAAAAACTGTTTTTCCTCTTCCGTCCATTCTTTGTGCGTGCCTGTTCTTGGCTCTGTATAACCGTTTATATCTGCATTACCCTGCATGGATAATACAAACAGATTCTTACACTTGTTTGGCATCCCTGCACACTTCACGTCATAAAACGGTTCTTCTATTGGTTCTCTGTTTTCATGTGTTACGTGTTCGATATACGTTTTCTGCCTTGTAAATGTAGCAATATCCCAGCATGATTCCAATGACCATGAGTTAAATTCTGTTGGGTGTTCTCTTATGCCCTCTATTTCATCGGGTAATAAATCACAATGAATAGAATCAGTATCGGCATAAATGAAACCACGTTCATTTACACCATGGTAATTCTTTTGTGCGGCTCGAATCGTAAATTCTCTTGCATATGATGTGATAGCAGAACCACATGGTATATAGCCTGCTTTCTTGTTGTTCTCTTCCTGTCGTATAAAACCTAGTGATTCGTCGTCTTTCACGTACGCTATCTTGAATGAACTATCTTTAGAGGATGCCTGCTTTCCGTAAAGATTATTCAGAAATAGCTTTGCAAGAGTACGCTGTGCTCCTTTGCTTTTCTTCTTAATCTCTGCGTACTTGTTGATATATTCGTCGTAAATTCCTTTCATTGCATAGAACCATACACCGTCTATGATTTCAAAATCATATAAGTCATAGTGTTCTAGCATCAAATAATAATCAGTACAAGTTACCACCATTTCTACTATCGCTTCATGCCTGTTGTTTCCGCTGTCGTAATAGTATGGAAAATATTTATCGTACTTCTTACTGTATACGTCACTTGTTTCTAACATTTCTGTACCACGATAGAGTGGAGAACCTTTAATTTGAATGAATGGTAAATAACCTTGTTTCACGTGAAACCTTGTACGGATACGCAAGAAAAAGTATCTTGGGTCACCCTGTGGGTCTTTTTTTAACGCTTCTTCGTGAATAAAGTTTCCGCTCCAATAGTGCGGTCTCCCTACTGGGTAAAAGTTACCGCTATCAGAGTGCATCATAGATGGATAAAGACTATTAACATCTGCTGTTGTACCGTAATGGTATATTTTATTTTCTTTCCCTCTTACAAGATAGCACCAACCACCACGGTATGATTTGCGAATGTAATCTCCAAAAGTAGGGTATTTTGTTATTCCTGTTTCTATCTTATAAATATCGGGGAATAATTGAGCGTAATCTGTCTTGTCATATCCTTTTTTGAACTCTTCTAAACAGCATGAGCCAATGGTTGATTTATCATGCCCATGTTCTAGCATGATTTCAAGTGCTTCTTTTACCACAAGAACGTCATTTGCAATATACTCGCGTTCCTTTTCACTTATCTCACATCCTGCATATCTGTAGCCGGTGTATTCCATATCTAGCTTTTTGTGTTTCGTTGCGAATGATTTTCCAATAACTTCAACGGAGAATGGTAAAAGCTTCAAAGAATCACGGAACTCTAATAACTTATTGTTTGGAAGTTTCTGTGTGATAGAATACCACATTCCCTTGTCGGAGATACTGTATCGTACTTCATTAGTTTGAATTTCCTTGTTCTTTTTCCATGAGTACACGCCGTTATCATTGTTGAGTGCCTGTGGATATTTCTTTTGCGCTAATAAATAGTCAAGTATGAAAGCACCATCAAATTTTAGGTTATGAAAAAATGCTATGATATTTGTATCTAAAGCACGAAAGTATGTAAACATATCTTCAATTCGATGTAGAATTGTAACGTTCTCTGTAAATAGCTCTACAATTGCAACTGCCCAAACTTCTGTATGGTCTTGGTTTTCGTATACCGTGGTTTCAAAATCACACATGAACATTCTTGTGTGTCGTTTACTATTCATAAGTATTGTCCTCAATATCCCAAGAATAAAGTGATTCCTGTTCATCGTTTAAAGCATCACGTTCTACAACAGATAATGTTCTACCTATAATAATTTCTCCAATAGCTTCCAATGATGAAGCAACGTTAACACCTTTTGAATCTGTTAAAACTACTTCTAAGTGCAACTTAATTGAATCCCAATTATTAGCAAGACGTTCTCCTACAGCTATTTCACCATCTTTATTTAAAGTGTTGCGATAAAGAGCTAATAGAGCAGACTGCGCTTCTTGCGCTCTTTCTATATTAGCGTTCTTTCTTTTTTTACCGTATATAGTCTCTGTCGGTATTGGCGATGTTATCCTACTTAAAAACTCTGTAATAAAGTTATTATTTGTAATGTCTCCTAGCTGTGGCTGATTCAAATGGTATTCGCCATCTAAATCATGTGCAGTTGGCAGATTGTCAGTAGTCCAAAATTCTCTAGCGGATTCCTTATTACGCTTTCTTGTCTCTGCACTTCGCTTGGCTCGTTCAGATGCTAGTTCATGTTTTAGTTTACCGACTGTTGATATTTCCCCTGTTGTAGTTGAATAGGCTTCCTGTTTTGCAAGATTCTTGATATCTGCTTTTAACTGTCTTGTTATCTTTGCCAAGTCTCTTCCTTGGATGCCCCATTTTCTCAACTGTGATTCTGTTTGATATACGTTCGCACCACGTAATTCAATATTCTGTTTTCTTAATGCTGATACTTTGCGCTGATATTGCTTATAGTATTGACTATACTTTGATTTGCTCTTTTTCAATTTTATCACACCTCTCACATTTTTAGATTAAAAGAGGGTAGGCGTTCTGCCCACCCATTATATTTTAGGAAAGAAAATTATTTGCTATGAAAAATACTTTACTTATTTTACCGAGTTAACATCAAGTCCACAGTCAACAAATGGACGTCCTGCTTTTGTTTCTCCACTGCGTTTTACGATTGCATACGGTTTACCATGCATCAGTTCATGAATTGACTTCAAAGAAGACTTGAATGTTGCGGACTGTGTTGAATACACTTTTCCATCAACTGTGATGATAGAAAGAAGCTCTGCTTCTGTTCCGTCATTCTTTGTATCTTTGTACTCAATGTAAGCATCTACTGGAATTGATGTTCCGTCTTCTACATCTTTCATGGATGTGATTCCTGCATCCATTGTCATAAGATACTGCTCTACTTCTGTTAAATCTCTGCTTGCTTTTGTGATTGTAATTTTACTCATTGTTATTTTCTCCTTTTTCTTTTACTTACTCTTCTACTTCGTCTGTATCTTCTTTTTTGTCTCTTGGCGGTAATACCTCTGCCATTTCAATGAACTTCTGTTCATCCATTCCGTACAGTGTCTCAATAACTTCTGTTGAAACAACTGAAACTGGTTTTAGTGTTTCTGTCTCTACTACTTTAGTAACCGCTTTCATCAGCTTCTTTTCATCTGTGTAAGTTCCTGCGATTGTAACCTCGTAGTTGTCAACTTTAGCTGTCTCTGTGTCAACACACATAACGATAACTTTAGTTGAAGAGATAGTTCTTGTTACTTTTCTTGCTCTTGCCATTTTACTTTTTTCACCTCTTTCTTTTTTGTTTTGTACTTGCTAGACTGCCTGAGAACACGGTTTCATTAGAAACCGAATCAGATAAAAGGAATCGAACCTTTACACGATGCCACCGATTTTTTCGCCTACATGGGTGTCGGAATATCTGTTATTTTTGTGAGTGGACGGTGCTGTGGACACCGCCCTATATGGTGTGGTATGTAAGTTGGAAAAAATATTTATCTTCCTTACATTATTAAGTATATCAGATTACGCTTGAAATGTCAAGTAGTTTTTAATAATTTTTTACTACTTTTAATTTCTTTAAATAAGATATTTTCCATGGTTTCTCGTCTTCCCATTTAATCATAGGTAAATCAATATTAAAAGCATGAATCGGAAGTACTGTACTTCCACCCCAACAACA
>CAJMOW010000034.1 GCA_905215145.1 uncultured bacterium
AGTTGGGGTAGATGGAACATATGATGTAAATATATGGTACTCATATGACAATGATAGCAAAACAACAGTTGTAAATAAAAAAGTAGATTATAATGATTTATTTAATGTAAAAGTAAAAGAAACTGCTGATTTAAGCGGAGATACAGATATAATAGTTAGAACATTAAAACAACCAACTTGTTCAAAAGTAGAAATAACTGATGATGGAATAACTTTTGATATAGAAAAAGAATTAGGAGTTGAAATAGTTGGAGAAACAAAAATGAAAATAGCAATAGAAGAAGATGAAGAACCATGGGAAGAAATAGATGACGAATTAACAGAAGATATGGAAAAAGAAATAGATAAAGTAGATGAAAATTACATATAATTAAGTGTCAACTAAAATATGTTGACACTTTTACTTTTTTATGATAATATTAAACAAGTGAATGGAGGGAAAAACATGGCAGTTAAATTAAGACTAAAAAGAATGGGATCTAAGAAAAAACCATTTTATCGTATAGTAGCAGCTGATTCTAGAAGTCCAAGAGATGGTAGATTTATAGAAGTAGTTGGAACATATAATCCAATTATGGAACCAGCAGAAGTTAAAATAGATGAAGAATTAGCTAATAAATGGTTAGATAATGGTGCTCAACCAACTGATACAGTAAGAGATCTTCTAAAAAAACAAGGAATACTTGCAAAAAGACATAATAGTAAAAAAGAAAGTAAATAATGAAATTATCAGAATTAACAGAAGTATTAATTAGAAGTTTAGTAAAAGACCCTGATAGTGTTTGATGAAGAAGATTTTATAACTATAGAAGTATTAGTAAACGAAAGTGATATGGGTGCAGTTATTGGAAGAAAAGGAATAACAGCTCAATCAATAAGAACTATAGTACAAGCAGCAGCTTATATAAATGGTGAAAAAAAAGTAAGAATTAATATAGATTCAATCTAATATTAGTTCTTTTTTTCTTGTAAAAATAATGTATTTATACTATAATTGTAATAGTGAGGTAGATATATGAAAACAAGATTAATAAGTGCTTTAATAGCAATGTTAATATTTATTCCAATACTATTTATAGGTGGTACTTTATTTAACGTTGCAGTATATATAATATCAGTATTAGGACTTTATGAGTTTATTAAAATAAAAGAAGAAAAAAAAGAATTACCAAGTTTTATAAAATTTATTTCATATATACTTCTAAGTTTAATAATATTATTTAGTTCAAGCAAAGCAGTGTTAGAATTTTCAATAGATTATAGAATACTTAGCGGACTTTTTATAATGTATTTAATTCCAACTATATTATATCATGATAGAAAAATATATAGTGTAAATGATGCATTTTATATGTTGGGTGGATTAATATTTATAGCAGCATCATTTTCTTTATTAATTTCTATTAGAGAAAAAAGTTTATTACTTCTTATATATTTATTTTTAATTTCTATAATGACAGATACATATGCTTATATTACAGGAATGTTAATAGGAAAACATAAAATGATTTCAGAAATTTCCCCTAAAAAAACATGGGAGGGAATGATTGGTGGAACAGTAGTTGGTGTCTTTATAGCAACACTTTTCTATCATAATTTTATAGATAATAGTCTACAACTTTACATTCTTATAATAATCACTTTATTTTTATCAATACTTGGACAATTTGGAGATCTAACTTTTTCAGCAATCAAAAGATATTTTAATAAAAAAGATTTTTCAAACATAATGCCAGGACATGGTGGAGTACTTGATAGATTTGATAGTATATTATTTATAATGTTAGGATTTATATTTTTTATATCAATCATTTAGAAAAGAGGAAAAATGATGACAATAATATATTTTATTCTTATACTTGGTGGAATAGTTTTTTTTCATGAATTAGGCCACTTCTTGTTTGCTAAAAAAGCAGGAGTATATATCTATGAATTTTCAATTGGAATGGGTCCACAATTATTTAAATGGAAAAGTAAAAAAGATGAAACAATGTACTCAATAAGACTTTTACCAATTGGTGGATTTGTTCAAATGGCTGGTGAAGAAATAGATCCAGATGAGAATATTCCAAAAGAAAAAAGAATGCAATCAAAAACTTGGTTACAAAGATTTTCGATAATGATAGCTGGTATATTTTTTAATTTTGTACTTGCTATAGTACTTTTATTTGTAGTAGGTTTAATAAATGGTACCCCACAAAAAGAAACATATATAGGCGTAATAGATAAAAATAGTTCAGCATATAATGCAGGATTAAGAGAAAACTTTGAAATATTACAGGTAAACGGTAAAAAAGCATCAACAAAAGATATACTTAGTTTAGAGTTAATTGCAAACGTAAAAAAAGAAGTGGAAATAAAATATAAAGATGAAAATGGAAATGTAGAAATTGCTAAATTTAAAGCAGATACAGTAGATGAAAATGGAACAACAAACTATAAATATGGATTTTCATTAATCAATCAAAAACAAAGAGGATTTTTTTCATCAATTAAATATGCATTTACTAAAACAATTGAATTAATAGAATACATGTTCTTTGTTATATGGTATTTAATAACAGGAAAGATAAGTTTAACAAATTTATCAGGACCTATAGGTATATTTACAATGGTAGGAGAAACTGCAAAAGAAGGCTTAATTAATTTAGTTTATCTAATGGCAATAATAAGCGTTAATGTAGGTTTTATTAACTTTTTACCCCTTCCAGCATTCGATGGAGGAAGAATTTTATTTTTAATAATAGAAAAAATAAAAGGTAGTCCTGTAAATCCTAAAATAGAAAATATAATTCATACAGTAGGACTTGGACTTTTAATGTTGTTAATGGTATTTATAACATATAATGATATATTAAGAATTTTTAGATAGGAGAAGTATATGAAAACAACACAGTTTAAAATAGAGGTAGATAACGAAAAAAAATATATAATTCTAAAAGAAATTCAAAATTACTATAGTGATTTTGTAAACAATCCAATGGCTAGAAAAGAAGAAGTATTTACAATAGATGAAATAGTCTCAGAAATATTTTCAGAAGAGAGAAATGGTTTTAATTGCTTTGTAACAGAATACTTTTCAGATGGAAAAGAAATAGATTACGATTCTTTAAAAAAAGCTTATGATTTATTTTGTTTAGAAAGAACAAGTATAATAGATACATCAAGATGGATTGGAGAAGAAGGTAAGAAAAGGAGTAGATAATGTGTTAAAACTAGAAAATGTAACTAAATACTATGATGATTTTCTTGCAGTAGATAACTTATCCTTTGATGTAAAAGAAGGAGAAATATTTGGTTTGTTAGGTGTAAATGGAGCTGGAAAAACAACAACATTCAGAATGATTTTAAACTTAATAGAACCAACCAGTGGAAACATAACATTAGATGGTAAAAAAATAGATTACTCAGTTACAGATAAAATAGGATTTTTAACAGAAGAAAGAAGTTTATTGACTAAATTGACTGTAAAAGAACAATGTTTATATTATGGAACATTAAAAGGAATGGAAAAAGAAGATATATTAAAAAAAATGAAAACATTACTTGAAAAGTTTGGAGTCCCAGAATATGAAAACAAAAAAATCAAAGAATTATCAAAAGGTAATCAACAAAAAATACAATTCATAACAGCTATTATAAATGAACCCAAATTACTTATATTAGATGAACCATTTTCTGGATTAGATCCATTTAATGTTGAATTATTTAAAAATGAAATTGTAGAAATGTCTAAAAAAGGAAGTATTATTATATTTTCATCACATAGAATGGAACATGTAGAATTATTTTGTAAAAAAATAGTAATACTTTTAAAAGGAAAAAATGTATTATCCGGTAATATAAAAGATATTAAGAAAAAATATAGAAAGAAAAATGTTTTTGTAAAAGGCAATGTTACAAAAGAAGAATTAGAAAAAATAAAAGGCGTTAATGAAATAATAGAACACTCAGATGAACTTGAATTAAAAATAGAAAATGAGGAAGTTGCTCAATTAATATTTAAAAAAATAAAAGATAAAGAAATTACTAAATTTGTATTAGAAGAACCATCATTAAATGAAATATTTGTTGCTAAAGTAGGTGAATCATATGAAAAGTAAGCTTGGATATTTAACAGGAGTTAGTTTAAAAAGAAAAATTAAAACAAAATGGTTTCTACTAGCAAATATTTTAATAGCAATCGTTGTAATTGGTCTTGCAAATATTGACAGTATAATATCACTGTTTGGTGGAGACTTTACAGAAAAAACTAAAGTATATGTTTTAGATAATGCAAATTCATATGAAATATTAAAAACACAAATATCCCAAGCAGAAACATCTCTTGGTGAAAATTCAACATATGAACTTGTCCTATCAGATGAATCAATAGATAATTTAAAAGAAAAATTAGACAAAGAAGAAAAAGAAAAAAACAATATAATATTAAAAATAGATTCATCAGAACAAAATACAATTGATGTAACTATGATAACAAAAGAATATATGGATTTAATAGATAGTCAAGTAATTACAAATGCAATTAATAATACAAAAGTAGCACTTGCTATTAAAAATTCCTCCATATCAGAAGAAGAACTTAATAATATATATAAAACAATAGAAATTAATAGACAATGGTTAGATGAAAAGAAAAATAGTACAGATGAAAATATGTCTATAATAATGACTACTGTATTCCCAATAGTTATTTTGCCATTCTTCTTATTAACAATATTCTTAGTACAAATGATTGGTGCTGAGGTAAATGATGAAAAAACAACAAGAGGCATGGAAATTATAATATCAAATGTTTCACCAACAACACATTTCTTTTCAAAAGTTATAGCTGGAAATTTATTTGTTTTAATTCAAGGTTCATTATTATTAATATATGGAGCACTTGCACTTTTTATAAGAAATAAGATTGGTGGTTCAAGTATAACAAGTGGAATAGGTAATGAAGTAACAAATATAATAACAAATTTGATAGGTTCAAATGTTATTTCAAAATTAATATATATTATTCCATTAATACTTGTACTTATGCTTATAACATTTGTAGCGTATTCTCTATTAGCCGGAATATTAGCTTCAATGACAACCAATATAGAAGATTTTCAACAATTGCAAACTCCTATAATAATAATTTCATTAGTAGGATACTACCTTGCAATGATGTCTGGAGTATTTGAAGGAGCATTATTTATAAAAGTTTTATCTTTTGTTCCACTTATATCTGCAATTCTTTCACCATCATTATTAATGTTAGGCCAAATAGGAATAATAGAAGTGATTATATCAATTTTACTAACTCTTGGTTTTATATTTTTACTAATAAAATATGGTTTAAAAATATATAAAGTTGGAATATTAAATTATTCCTCAAAGAATTTATGGAAAAAAATGTTTAAAGCAATCAAAAATTAGAGTAGGTGATAAATTATGTTTGAACTTGATGATTTATATGTAGCAGATTTATTTATACATGATGATAATTATAATAATGATATGATAAATGTAGGTTTCTATGAAAAAGATAAAAGAAAAAAATCTTACAAACATTTATTTTCATTATTTAAAAAAGTTGGAAACTCATATATATGTCTAGAAAATGGAAATAGTTATACAGAGTGTGGTTATAGTTATGTGAAGGATATAACACCATTTAAATATTTTATTTCGTTTAAAGATTATAGCATCATAAAATATGGAGATATAAATGATATCTTAAATTTATTTAAATTAATCTTTAGTTCAAATGAAGTACCTATGTTAGATCCAAGCACTATGCATTTTAAACTATATGATGCGTACTTTTGTAACGTAATTACTACAAAAATAACAGTAATAGATAAATTTGTTAATTATAATACTGCATCAACACAAATAAATAAAAGGTCATACTGTTATGCGAATACATTAAGCCAATTAGATGATAATGCATTGCTATCTCGTTCATACAAAATTGATTCATATTACATCGTGCCATGTGTTAAATTAAAAACAGGTCTATTAAATATATATAATAATGCTTTTTATCCTACAACTTTAAAAACATATTACACACCAAGTATAATATGTTCGTTTGATAAGTTTAATTTTTCAAATAGACGAAATGACTTAAATGAAATTAATGAATTATATAAAAAAAACTATTTGAAAGTTTTGAAAAAATAAATAATGTAAATTTGATATGAATCTCGTTTCTTGAACATAAGAAGCGAGTTTTTTATATTGTAAAACTAACTTATGTTTATATAATGATGGAAATAATTTTTTTCTTGACATAAAAATCATAAAAACATATAATATTAATATATGAACAACTATTCATATAATGGAGGTTAATATGAAGTTACTTGATGAAGATAAAATAATAGATTTGGCTGAATTATATAAAATATTTGGTGATTCAACTAGAATAAAAATAATAAATATTCTTATAGATAATGAACTATGTGTAAATCAAATATCAGAAAAAACAAATGTAAGTCAGTCAGCAATTTCTCATCAATTAAGAATTTTAAAAAGTTCAAAATTGGTTAAATATAGAAAAGAAGGGAACTCAATTTTTTATTCACTAGCTGATGATCATGTAGAAAAAATATTTAAGATAGGATGTGAACATGTAAATGAGATATAAATATAAATTGAATAATTTAGATTGCGCAAATTGTGCAAAAAAAATAGAAGCAAAATTAAATAAAGATTCTAGAATAGAAAAAGCAACAGTTAACTTTTCAAATCTTATACTTACAGTAGAAACGTCTATAGAAAAAGATGTGAAAAAAACAGTTTCATCTATTGTAAAATCAGTAGAACCTAATGTAAAAGTATTAGAACTAGCTGAAACAGAAAAAAACAACAAAGTAATTTTTGACGTAATAAGATTAATAATTGGAACAATACTATCTATCCTTGGAATGTTTGTTTTTAAAAATGAAATTTCAAAAATCTTTATAATTTTAGGATATTTTATATTATTATTTAGAACAATTTCAAATTCCATTAAATTACTATATAAATCAAAAACAATAAACGAAAATTTCTTAGTAACAATATCATGTATAGGGGCATATTTTACAAATAATGTACATGAAGGATTAATGGTTATATTATTATATGAAATAGGTAAAATACTTGAAGAAATTGCCGTTAATAATTCAAGAAAATCAATTGGAAATTTGATGGATATAAAACCAGAATATGCAAATCTAAAAAATGGAAATGATGTATTAAAAGTAAATCCTGAAGAAGTAAAAATTGGTGATATTATAGTAATAAAACAAGGAGAAAAAATCGCACTTGATGGAATAGTTATTAAGGGAGAGGCAAAATTAAATACTGCAGCTCTTACAGGAGAAAGCAAATTAAGAAGTGTTAAAGAAAATGATAATGTTTTATCAGGTTCAATAAATATTAAAGGCTTATTAGAAATTAAAGTTACAAATACATACGATAATAGTACAGTATCAAGAATACTTGATTTAGTAGAAAAAGCAACAGATAGAAAAGCTAAAACAGAATCATTTGTATCAACTTTTTCGAAAATTTATACCCCAACGATTTTAATACTAGCTATTATTACATCAATTGTGTTAATATTTATATTTAAATTTAATATATCAGATGCCATATATAGATCATTAATATTTTTAGTAGTTTCATGTCCTTGTGCAATAGCTATTTCAGTACCACTTAGTTATTTTTCAGGCATTGGAAAAGCTTCAAAGGAGGGAATACTAATAAAAGGTAGTGATTACTTAGATGCATTATCAAAGATAAATACAATAATATTCGATAAGACAGGAACAATAACAACAGGTGAATTTAGTAATTATGAACTTGAAATAATAGATAAAAATTATACTAAAAAACAAATAATAGAATTTTATGTCAAAGGTGAAAAATTATCAAACCATCCAATAGCTAAATCAATAATTAAAATATTTGATATAAAAACTAATAATAATTATGTAAAAGATTTTGAAGAAGTTTCAGGTAAAGGAATAATGTATAAACTTAATAATGATGATATAAAAATAGGGTCTTCTTCTTTTTGTGGAGAAAATAAAAAAGATAATTACATATATTTATCATTAAATAATAAAATAATAGCTAGATTACAATTGTTAGATGGAATAAAAAAAGATGCAAAAAAAACAATAGAACAATTAGATAAAATGAAAATAAATACAAAAATGTTTACAGGCGATAATAAGGAAATTGCAACTATAATTTCTAAAAAAGTTGGAATTAATGATGTTTATTATGAACTTTTACCAGATGATAAATATAATTTATTGCAAGAAAATATAAAAACAGGAAAAACAGTTGCATTTGTTGGAGATGGTATAAATGATGCACCATCACTTGCATTATCCAATATTGGTATATCAATGGGTGGTATTGGAAGTGCTTCCGCAATAGAGGCCTCAGATGTTGTTATTATGACAGACGAACTTTCAAAAATAGTTGATGGAATAAGAATATCTAAAAAAACTAATAAAATAATCAAACAAAATTTAATTTTTGCTATTTCTGTAAAAGTAATTGTATTAATATTAAGTACAATTGGAATTGCAACAATGTGGCAAGCAGTATTTGCAGATACTGGAGTAACTTTACTTACAATTTTAAATACGACGAGAATATTAAAAAAATAAATTTTTCTCTTTCTTAGTAAAATTTTTAAAACTAGTTCATATATTTAACTATAGAAAGAGAGGAATCAATTATCATGGAAACACTTAAAGTTTCAACTAAATCAAATCCAAATTCAGTTGCTGGAGCACTTGCAAACGTATTTCGTGAAAAAGGGACTGTAGAAATTCAGGCTATAGGAGCGGGAGCACTTAATCAAGCTATTAAAGCAATTGCTATTGCTAGAGGTTTTGTCGCACCAAGTGGTAAAAACTTAGTTTGCATTCCTGCATTCACCGATATAGTAATAGAAGGTGAAGAAAGAACTGCTATAAAATTAATTGTAGAAGCTAGATAAGCTTCTTTTTTTTTTATTTTTATGATATTATGGTTAAAGGAGGATATGTATGAAAGACTATGAATTGCAATGCATTGATTATGCTTGTCTAAAAACAATGGAAAAGGGTGGTGAATTTTCAACCCCACGACACATTACTACTGCCTTATCAAAGTTATTAAATGAAGGATATACAAAGGGATTTACAAGTAATAGTGGAGCAAGGAATTATATCTCAAATCTTAGCTTTGAACAAATAGAAAAGGAATTGTTAAAAAATATAATTAAAACAAATGAACTAGCCACTAGAAAAGGTTATGCTGGTTTGTTAGGTACACAAAAGAACTTTGATAGTGAAAACTTATCTAATGATGAAGTTAAATTTTTATTAATGAACTTATTAAAAGAAGGACAAATGGAATCTGTAAAATATATATTAAATAAATATCCTAATTTGTATACAAATTTAATTTCTGATTTTGTTTCAACTAGATACTATGATGATGCATATAGAATTGACCAATTAGATAATATACCAACTTTTTCAAAAGAAAACAGTATGTTATTAGAAAAAATAGATAATTACTATAATCAAGCTCAAATGGAAAATAATCAATTTTATAAATAATTGATTTTTTTTCTTTTAAAGTTTATAATTAATTTGGTGAGTATTATGGATCAAAATTTAAAAAGAAGTATAATGCTAGAACATTATCAAAATCCTAAAAATAAAGGTTTAATAAAAGATGAAACATATTTAAAAATAAATATGAATAATGAAAGCTGTATAGATGAAATTAATTTAATGGTAAAACTAGATGGAGATACTATAAAAGATATTAGATTTGATGGGGAAGCGTGTGCCATATGTACAAGTGCAACATCAGTAATGATAGATACTTTAATTGGAAAAGATATTAAGACTGCTGAAAAGATAATAGAAAATTACTATAATATGATAGAAGAAAAAGAATATGATAAAGAATTATTACAACAAGCAGTTATATATAACGATATAGCAAAGCAACCAAATAGAAAAAAATGTGCATTACTTCCGTGGTGGGGAATTGAAAAAGCAACAAAAAAGTAATTTTTTGTGTTTTTTTTTCTATAATTTAGTATAATGTATCTATGGTGATGTTTAATGAAAAACTTAAATATAGAAAAAATTAAAGAAATATCAAAAATAAAAAAAGAACCAAGTTGGATGACAGATTTTAGAATAAATGCATTTAATGCATTTGAAAATTTATCAAACCCAAAATTTGGACCAGAATTAAAAATAGATTTTGATATAATAAATTATTATAAAAAAATGGATGATAAAATTCATAATAATTGGAATGATGTACCTAAAGATATAAAAGATACGTTTGATAAAATAGGGTTGCCAGAAGCAGAAAAAAAATACTTATCAGGAGTTCATGCTCAATATGAGAGTGAAGGTATATATAGTAATATGCTAAAAGAACTAGAAGAAAAAAATATTATATTTTGTGATACAGATACAGCATTAAAAAAATATCCTCATTTATTTAAAGAGTATTTTAATAACTTAGTTAAATATGATGAAAATAAATATACAGCCCTTAATTCAGCAGTATGGAGTGGAG